>JAWXAX010000037.1 GCA_034439735.1 Rhodothermales bacterium
CCGTGGCCACGGCGCGCACAATCCCGGGGGCGGCCTGCTGCACGCTCCATGTGTCGAACTCGCCTTCTACCATCATGACGGGTAGGCCGGCGCCGGCGCCCTCTCCCAGGTAGAGGCCGTTGCTGGAGCCGGCCGGGCCGATGTACTTCGGATTGCCCGCCGGCCGGCGTACGTTCAGCCGCCAGATCTCCCCCTCGTACATCCACGGGATCGTTATCCCGCGTGGCATGAACACGCGCTTCGTCTGGTCGAGCCCCCACACACTGGGCGCACGCCAGGTATCTTCCGGGTGATAGCCAAACCCGGCGATCGAGATCACTTCGTCGGTGAATCCGCGCCGGCGCAGGTAGTCGAGGGCACGGGCGCCGTCGGACGTCCAGATGCGATGGGCTGACTCCTCCGCCAGTTTCATGGCGCGGGCCTGCCAGGTCGGGTTTGGCGCCCTGAGTAGGCTGGGAGTCCTGGATGCAGACACGGAAGATCGCGGCGCTGGCATGTAGTCAGGTAATGCCCCGCCGGCGATGGCGTCACGCGCCTCGGTGAACGGCATGCCGCGGTAGTCGATGAGGAACTGGATGGCGTCCCCTTTCCGGTCGCACTGCCGGCACCAGTACCGGCCCTTCTCCCCCTCCTCTGGCCACACGCGGAACCGGTCTACTCCGCCGCACCAGGGGCACGGTCCACCCCACTCTCCGCCATTCGTCGAGGACTCCCTGCGGAGCTGGCTGGGGACGATGTCTAACAACGTTTTCATAGCAGAAAGAATGATTGGAATTAGTGGCTAAGTGAGCAAGTGAGTTAATTCCAAAAAGTCCCTTACATGAGGGAAATACAGGGAAAGAGTTTTGTTTTTTGGGGTTGCTTACTCACTGTCGTACGCAAATCGTTGATTTTGAGCTAAAAAGGGGCCTCGGTAGTGACTTTATAGTCACTGTCGCCTTGTTGATCGCGGCGAATCCCTATCCCCAAGTACCAGCGAATCGAGTTAGAATCTCGGGTCTCGAAGCCCCGCTCCCGGAGCTTCCCCCCGAATGCCCGCTTCGTCAAAATCGTCTCGCCCGTACTACTCGCCCAGGTGCGATAGTGCGCGTATAGGTCGGACGCCTTGGAGCGTGGCAGGGCAATGTCATGGAGCCCCCTGCCCTTTGCTTCCTCTATCACGCAACACTCCTCGAGGAAGCCGGCGATCGTATCCATCTCCGCCCGGTAGGATGCGGTTGCGTTGAGCACTGCGGCAGGCGCCCGGAGCCCTGTCCGGTACCATTCGACGGCGCCGTCTACGAGCCACGCGAGAATCCCCTCGGCCTCCTCTTTCAGCTTGGCTTCCATCCTGGGATCCAGTCGCTCCCCCTCAAACCGGACGTTGAACGGTACCAGGTGGATACGGCGCCATATGCCGTGGTCATCGTTTTTAACGGTGGGTTTGTGATTGGTCGCGACCCAGATTTTATGTGTGGGCATGAACTCGAATTCGTTGGAGTGGAGGAAACGGGCTCGGATGGCTTCGTCACCACCTCCAGTCAGGCGTTTAACGGTCGGATCGTCGAGCACCTGCCCGGCTCCAGTCTCACTCGCACGCACGAACCGCGCATTCGCCAACGCCGCCTCACCCTCGGATGCCCCTCCGCTGGAGCGTTTCGTCATTAGGAGTTCGGGCCGGATCGATTGCGCGTAGCTGCCAAGGACAAAGGCGAGGATATTGAGCAGAACAGATTTCCCATTTGCGCCGGTTCCATAGAGGAATAGAACAACCTGCTCTCTCGTGTCTGCCGTTGCCGAATAGCCGGCGGCGCGTTGGATATAGGCGATCAGGTCTGCATCGCCGGCAAAAACGTCGTTCAGAAAACGGAGCCACCGCTCCCGAGGTGCGTCCGGCCGGTACGCTACGGGCGCGAGTTTGGTGATGAGATCCGCCTGGTCGTGCGGCTTGATCTCCCCCGTCCGTAAATCCACTGTCCCGTTCTGTACAGTAAGGAGATACGGCGCCTGGTCGAGCTGTTTGGGCACTACCGCTACGCCAGCCTCGCTCCTGGCGAGAGCGATCATCGCATTGATTCGGGCTGCACCCTCAGATTTGATACCCCATTTGAAAAGTGCCTGTTTTTTGCCGGCATCCTCTATATCCGCCGCCTCATGCTGTAGGCTGCGGACCGTTCGTTTGGCCAGGCGCTCGATCTCCTGGCTGTCATCTTTTGCCCACCGCTTGTCGTCCCAGATCAACCATTGTTTCCAGTGGGCACAATACCGGATCCGCTCCCCGTGGTCCTTGACGAGTCGCTCTGCATTGCCCAGGTCCGTCAGGTTCAACCTGCCCCGCTCGATGAGGTCACGGAGTCCCTCCCTTGTTTTGGCGAGCACATCGAAGAGGGTGAGGACGGCGGCCGCTCCCCCGCGGTCATATTCCTCGTATAGTGCCTCGATCTCGCCGGCGTACGCTCCACACTCCTCGGGCGCGATCCCATTGGGAGGCAGTCCATCGACTACTATGCGGAGTAGGGCCTTGCGCGCACTTGCTTTATCAGGCCTCATGTCCACACCCTCCGACGGCACAACCGGCCAGCCTGCTTGATCGACTCGTTCGAATTGCGTAAGTTCTTCATCGCATTAGGCTTAGGGCCTGCTCCTGGATGCGATAACACACGGGGGCGGGCCCTTACCATTTTGGTGGGATGTGTCAGGCGGTGGTAGTCCGGTGATGGGAGGAATCCTGTCCGACGTATGGGGCCTGGACGTGGCCCTGCAGGATGAGATTGGCGTAGTGGCGCAGGAGCCCGGAAACAGTGCGGCCCTCGATGCGGGCCCGTTCCTCGATGGCAGCTACCTGTTCCGGCGTGGTGCGGAACATGATTTTATCCGGGAATTTTTTCGACTGGTTTTCCATCGTCGTACATTCGGGTTGATAAAATGGGGGCGCCGCACAAGCGTGCGCACTCGTTTTCGTCGAGGGCGGGCAGGTATGGCCTGAGAAACGATGCCTGCTCGCCCTGTTATTTTAGCCACGGGTAACCCCGTAGCACCATCCATAGGCTATGTGTTTTTATGTCATAGGCTATATGTTTTTTATTTCCGGGCCCATGCCCGTATCGCGTTGCCGAAGGTTACTGGGGTCTTGTAGATGTTACTTTCCATGCCATGCGCGAGACAACGTCGCCCCAATTCCTCCCATTGCTCCTCCTGGGTACCTCCTACCTCCCGAATGAGCTGTTCGATATAGGTGCGTCGTAGGTCAGGATCTTTAATCATTGCCCTGAACTCCGCGTTGCGAAGCCGTTGTTCTGTGCTCAAACCACCGCCGGCGATCGCCTCTGCTTTCTCGTTCCCGGTCATGTCGCCCCACCTTGGCGGTAATCCTCCCTCGATCGACGAAAGCCTAAGTACGTTTTCAAGGACGGCTATCCGGTAGTCGATGAGTTCGAGCGTCTGGTCAGTCAGGTCCGCTATGCCGGGTGGTGGGTTGTCCTCGTCGTCCTGGTAGGCCCGTGTCACCTTGTCCAATCGTTTCTTGGCATGGCTTGCGAGTTCGCCCCATGTGGTCGACGGTTTGGCAGGTAGCGTGAGGAAGGGTACATCCCCTTGGTGGACATCGCCCTGGGGTCCAAGCTCGTAGGTTTGATGAATACGAGTGGCCGCCGGCATGCTCTCGTCCTCCGGTATGGCCTGCATGATGATGGGGTCCTTGTACATCTCGAGGATGAGATGCCCGTCGACGTATTCCCCGTCTTTCTTTCGCGCCTCGGTAACGCGTTTCCAGGTGGCGTCGAGCGTGGTGCCGGCCCCCTCCTCCTCCACCATGCGAAGGCACCTTGCCCAGGTGTTCGCCAATTCATAGGCGCAGGTTCTCCAGCGATCGGCGGCCGGCGCGTCGAGGCGCTCCCGGCTGTCGCGAAGCGTCGCCAGATGGGCGGCTGGGCCGGCCGGCCCGTGCTTGGTCAGCAGGTCGACGATGCTGTCCCACACTTCGCGACGGAAGGCCTCTGTGTCGCCATGCTCTTCGATGAACAAAGGCGCCTGCATTGGAGTCGCGTACCGCACCACATTTCGGCGGATGAGATCGGCATTGTCACCCATGGCTCACCTCCCTCGCCCCCTCGTCCTCCTTGCGCTTGGCAACATAGACCGTCTCCCGCTCAATCGTGTATTCGGTGAAGAGTTCGATGATCTTAATGAGGGTGGATGCATAGGTCGAGTCGCCCTTATTTAGAGCACTGGACACCGTTCCGGCAGAGATTCCCAGCTTTTCGGCAACCTCGATCCTCTTCCAGCGCGAGGCCTCTACAAGTTTTTCGGCCTCCTGTCGGAGTTCGTCGATCGTCATCTTGGTTCCTTGTCTCATGGTCCCTTGCGTGTTGTTAGAACAGAATGCAAGGGAAGTTAGTGGATTCGGGGCACAACCGAATAAGTGAATGGATATGATCATAAGAGAACTTCTGTAAAAAAACAAAAATAATTTCGGTAAAAGTTGGAATTATTCCGAGGGGCTGAGTATTATTGAACAAGAAAGGCAGTCCAGTGCAGCGATCACCGAACGGCCAAAGTCCCCAACAGCTTGCAACGTGCCCGTGCGTCTGGGCAGGCTGCGCCTGAGCGAGATCGAATTCGAGCCATACGGCCTGGCCACGCTCTCGTAAACCTGGGTACGGCGAGTCTGGGAGAGCTGGTCTTTCAAGACGGCGCTACCGGCTGCGATCAGATCAGGTACCTGGGCATCGCGAGCACGCCTTCCGACGATGCACGATCCGCGGCTATGGGTCATTGTCGATGCCTTTCCCTCCCCTATCCATCTACCTCTTCGAGGTGATGGCCGCGAACCACTAACCACAAGCCGGCGATGACCTCGCCCTCTGAGCCCATGAATAATCACTGTTCCGACCCATCACTCGTCGCCCCGATCAATCCTGTCGAACCACTTCGACCCAGCGTCACGCTCAACCCGAACGGCAGGCCGGCGAGTGAGCCCTACTGCGTGACGATCGACGACCTCTACGCCCGACTCCGGGTCGTGCGCGGCGCCCTCGCCTACACGATCGAGGACGTGCTCAACGAAGTACATGCCCAGGGTAGCAACCACTCGGACGCCTTCCACCTGATCCTCTTTTCTCTGATCGGCTCCTTCGACGACGTCCTCCGGGAAATGGAGTGGGCCGTGGGTGTCGCTCAGGCTGATGGATCGAACTGGATCCGAAACGAGGCTTGGCGTCAGCGCCGTTAGTCCTCTGTGATCACGTCTGAACACCAAACTGGCGAAGCACATCGACACACGAATCCCGCTCCGCCGGCAGGCTCCTGGTGATGCATGTCTCAAGTTCTTGACGTTACGCTTGGATGGCCTGCCGGCGGGGCGTTTCCCGACACCTATAAGAACCGTAACGCTTTCGAGGTAACAGCATGCCCGAAATCCTCAGCCCCAACGGCACCCACAACAAGTCCGACCAGCCGCCGGCCGATGGCGCCGCAACAGATGGGCGGAGCACTTCGTCCCGGCCGCCCGTTACGCTCTACGGGGCGAACGATCGCCCGCTCGAATTGCCCAACATCGAAGGGGCGAGCCGCGGCGCCGGACGTCGTGAGCCGTTCGACAAGTCCTTCCTCGATGGCCCGAAGAACTGGTTCAGTAAGCACGGGCCCGCCCTGGCCAACCTGCTGCTGATGGGGGGGAGCGCAACGGGCACCGTGGCCACGGCCCTGCGGTCGTCGCATGCGGCCGGCCTCGACTCGCCGCTCCTGGTGGCGTCCGTTATGATCCTCGCCGGCCTGGTGATCGAATGCGGTTTCGCATGGGCCTGGTCTCGCCAGGGTACCCACGACCTCGCCGGCCGGCAACGGGTTCTCGCCGATCGCATGTTCAAGATGGCCGCCGCCGTCATGGTGGGGGATCTCTCGCTCAGCCTGGCGGAGGTCGCGTTCGGGGTGGGGGGGATCGCGCCGTACTGGATCGGCGGCATCCAGCCGGCCGCGGCCGTGTGGATCGTCTACACCTTCTACGCGATCAAGGGAGCGCACCCCGAACACCTGGCGGATCTGGAGATCGTCGACCTCCGGGCCGATGCGAAGGCCGCCGCGATGCGTGACCGGGCGGACGCCTTCCGGCTCGCCCTGGCGGAGCGTAAGCACGAGCGTGCGCTCAAGTGGGCCGCGCTCGACACCCGGCAGGAGTACGCGGAGAAGCTGGTCACGGGCCGCTGGTTCCGCCGGCGCGTGAAGGGTGAGGTGAAGAAGGCCGTTGGGCAGAACCTCCTGGGGGACGTCCGGCGCAAGCTGGGGGAGCTCCCGCGCCTCCTGGGGATCGGCAAGGCTCGCCAGAACTGACGGACGTCGGGGCGTCTTCTGCCTCGGTCGATGGGGCAGGGGACGCCGGTGAGGCCTCCAGCGAGGCGCAGGCCGGGCCGCAGGCCTCCAGGGCGCCCGGCGTAAGGAAAGGGGCGTACCCGTGCGTCTGGTGCGGCCTGCCGCTCACGGGGAAGCAGAAACGATATCACAGCGAGTGCCGGCGCCTGGCGGACGCCGCGCGCAAGGAGGCAGGCACCGCGGCCGTCGACGATCCCAGGGTGTGCGCCTGGGTGGAGTGTTCGAATCCGTCAGGGAAGGGGAGGTACTGCTCCGGCGCCTGCAGGCAGTCCGCGTACCGCGCTCGAAAAAAACGGAAATAGCCATGCATCCACCGTTCGAAGAAGAGATCGTCTACCTGATGACCGGCTCCTATCTGCCCTGGCTGCCGGAAGGATGGCCGTTCATGCTCCTAGCCGCTCTGTGCTTCTGGGGCTTCCTGTCGGCCGATCGGGGCGTGAGGCGTATCCGCCGGGAGATCGCGGACGATGCCATGCGAGAGCAGGAACGTGCTCGACGCCGGCAATAGGCTGCAGATACATGCTAACGATCAAGCCGAATGGCCGCTAGGTGAATCCTGGCGGCCGTTCTTTTTTTGGATCCCAGCTTATATTACTCCGGTCACGCCCATCAATCACAATGGTGTTCGCACATGCCCGCAGCTGAAGCGCTTAGCGCTATTCAATCGGTAAAAGCCCTTTATGAGATCATGAAGGGAATTCAAGGCCTTGCAACGCAAGCTGAGATAAACATGGCTCTCATCGACTTGCAATCCAAGCTGCTGGATACTCAATCCAAGGTGATGGAGCTCGTCGATTCGAACAGCGAATTACTCGAAAGGATCAGAGAACTGAAACGGATTGATCTTGATAGCTATCATTTAGAGCCGATCGTGAACGGGGGAAACGTATTTAGAGGAAGGTCAGCGTATAAACATGCTGGTAGCGCTCGGTATTTCTGTCCGGTGTGCTTTTCAAAAGGAATGCTGACACCTCTCCAATTCAACAATAAAGGTGATCACGTTTTGCGTTGTGGAGCGTGCAGTACCAACCTTGGTAAGACTACCGACGAGAAACAAGGTAGTGTTACGCATATCAGGAGATGATCGATACAATAACCAAGTTAAACCACTTGAAATATGTCGGATCTCAAAGCGAAAAAAATCATCACTAAATTTATCAGTAAAGAACCAAATGGAAACGGCAGGAATATTTCCGGCTCAACGCTCGTCATTAAAGGTCCTTGGGGGATTGGAAAGACATATCTATGGCAGCAAGAAGTTCGCAATGTCTTTAATGGCGGTAACGTAAAAGCGCAAAAGAGAGACAGTTATTTATATCTATCTCTATACGGACTTCGTAATCTCGCGGATGTGAAAGCAGGCCTCATTTCATCGATGGTCATTAGCTACATGTCTGAGGCGCGTCAAGAAAAATGGAAGAGAAACAGTGGGGCGATCTTGAAGAGTTTTGGCCGTATAATACCATCGATTTTTGATAGGTTTAAATATGGTAAGGCATTATCTGTTCTATTCTCCGGTGTCGGAAGCGTTATCGTGTTTGACTTGATTAAAAACGCACTGATTTGTATCGATGACTTTGAGCGACGCGATGGTGTGACCGTAAGTGAGTTGATGGGGTTGATAAATCTGCTTAATGAGGATCGAGACTGCGATGTTTGCTTGATCTTGAACGATGGCCAACTTACACAAGAGGATAGTGCTGAGTTTAAGAAACTGTGGGAAAAAACGGTGGATATTCATATTGAATATGATCCAAGTCCTGAAGGTAGTTTTGATATCGCATTTTCGAATTATGAATCTGAATATAGTGAGGAAGTATACCAGACAATAAAGAAGAAATGTCTCGAGCTGTCAATCGTAAATATTCGAATTCTATATAGGATAAGAGATATGTCGAGGTTGCTGAAGTCGTCTTTGGATGCGTCTCCCTCTAGTATCAAGCTCTCTGCGTATATAACAATTGTCATTCTCGTATGGGCATATCACGCGAAACACGAAGAGGATGAAGTAGTGCCTGAATTCTCAATGTTGCGCAGAGTAGATCGTTCAATAGCCATATCTCTAGGGCTAAACGAGCACTTGACACCGACAGAAAAGGCGTTCCAAGAGTTTGATCGGAAACATATTTTTCACCCTAATCGAGGATCGGATCAGGACATCGCGAACTTGGTTGAGCGAGGATATCTAGACAACGAAGCTTTTAGGGATCACTTGAGTGATGAGATTGACGAATATGAGAATGGGCTACGTCGAGAAGAGCTCAGAGATGCATGGAAGTATTTCCAGGGTTCCTTTGACAATAATAAAGAAGAAGTTGTTGGTAGGTTTGAGATTGCAATTCGAAAGAATGCTGCGGTTCTTTATCCTTCAGATGTCGGCTCAGCACTGGTCCTGCTGCGCAATCTTGGTGAAGACGCTCTTGCGAATGAATTAGCCCACTGGTATGTCAACTCATCAACCAGATATCTACCGATCGAGAGTCTTAATTCCTATTTAAATGATGATAATGAGTTAATGAACCTTATCAACAATGCTCGCTTGTCCAATACTAGTGATCGAAGTTTGTCAGCAATTCTAAAACGTGCTCATTTGACATTTAATAGAAGCTATATTGAAGACCTTAAATTTATGGCGAAGCGACCGAGTGAGGAATATGAAGCCTTTTTCCGTGAGTCGAAGAATGATGAACTAAGAGGTGCAATAGCGTGGTGCATGAGTTGGGAGCGATATAGAAATGATAGCGATAATTTTGAGTATATGAAGGCCGTTGTCGAGAAAACTAGGGAGGCGTTAGGGAGGATAAGTGAAGATTGCGAGATCAATGGTGTTCGAGTAAAACGGTTACTTTCCTAAGTATTTTCAATCACATGATCGAGACAAGAGAAAGGCGTGGCGGCAGGTCCCCCGACACTATCGCCAGGCCATCTAGGCAACGGGGATCACCTCTAGAGAGAGGTTACTCGCCCTCACCTTCTCCTTCGGCCGCGGCCATCGTGATCTTCACGAACGCCTCTTCGAAGTTGGTATCCATCTCGAAGAACCGTCGGAATCTTCAGCGCGCGCGTGTCCTGCGTGGCCAGGTTGATCGCACTCCCGGAGTCGGCATCGGTGATCGATCCCTCACGCATCTGCTCGGTACTCATTTCCCCACCGATGGCCCTCTTGAACGCATGGAAGTAGCCGAACACGCCGAAGAGCGTCGCGAAGTTGTCGTCATCGATTCCGGTGAACACCTCGGTATAGACAGCCGGTCGACTGCCCAGGCCGAGTTTATCAAGCCGTCTAAGAATTGACGCCGGCGCCGGCGTAGCGAGCACGAACACCGATGCCCGGGGGGCGTTTCCTGCCTCCGGGCTTCGGTGTTCAGCTCCGCGGTGAGGTTGATCAAAAAGCCGAGAGCACTTGCTCGTAGTCGGATAGGTCGACCGCCGACACAGAGGCAAGCGACGCCGGTGGAATCAAGATCACCTTGATCCTCCAGCCTGCGAAAAGAGAGCCATACCCGCTTCCGGTCTCCGCGATGAGCGTCAGCAGCAGCCGGCCGGGATTGTAGCCGTAGTTCATGACGACCGAATTGTTTGTTGCCGGGATCATGTAAGGGAAGGCCACCCATGCGGTGCCATTCGTGCCGTTGTCGGTGAACGCGAGGACGAGACCGTTATTCACTATCTCTGTGGTGATCTCCGGAATGGAGAATTGCGCGGACTCCAGGGACGTCCCGGCGGCTACGAAACTGGTTTGGGTGAGTGATACGGTTACGATCTGGAGATTCGCGGCACCTGGTGGGCCGGGTTCACCCTGTGGCCCAGGATCCCCTTGAGGTCCGATCGAGCTACATTCGAAAGTTGTGGACGGGCATAAATAGAGAAGGCGGCGTATCCTGATGATTGTCGAAGTCATCACCCTTTGGAGAAGGAGGATACGCCAC
>JAWXAX010000038.1 GCA_034439735.1 Rhodothermales bacterium
GCCGGCGCCGGCGCTACTTTCTTCCGCGTCGAGACGCGTACCGCGGTGTCTTTAAGCGCCAGCCCGATCCGGTTCATCCCGTCGAGCGCGGCGATTTTGTAACTCTCGGCAAGGGTGGGGTAGTTGAATACGGTGTTGATGAAATAGTCGATCGTTCCCCCAAAACCCAACACGGCCTGACCGATATGGATGAGCTCGCTGGCGCCCTCACCGATGATGTGCACGCCCAGCAGCTTCCGGGTTTCGCTGTGAAAGATCATCTTCAACAATCCGATCGTGTCACCAATGATCTGTCCGCGGGCCACTTCGCTATAATGCGCCTTGCCGATCTCATACGGGATGCCGGCGCGCGTCAGCTCCTCCTCGTTCTGCCCGACGGTCGAGATCTCGGGGATGCTGTAGATGCCATACGGGAAGAGCTCGGGCATGACCCCGGTGTGGAGACCAAACGCGTGGTTCGCGGCCAGCCGGCCCTGCTCCATGGACGACGATGCGAGGCTCGGGAAGCCGATCACGTCTCCCACGGCATAAATATGTGGGACGTTGGTCTGAAAATATGTGTTGACCGTCAGGCGCCCCCGGTCGTCCGCCTCGAGGCCGGCGGCCTTCAGATTCAGCGAACCCGTCGCGCCCGTACGCCCGATGCTGTACAGCGCCTTTTCGGCCAGGACCTTCTTACCGCTATCGAGATGGATGCGCACCGTTTGGTGCGCATCATCCAACACTTCTACGCCGCTCACCTCCTCGCCCAGGCGAAACACCACGCGTTGCTGACGCAGGTGGTACACCAGGGAGTCGATGACCTCGGAATCGATAAACGAAAGCAGGTCTTTCCGTTTGTCGATCACGGTGACGTGTACACCCAGCGACGAAAAGATGCTGGCGTACTCGATCCCGATCACGCCGCCACCGATCACGGCCAGCGAACGGGGGATTTCATTGAGGCCCAGGATCTCGTCGCTGGTGATCACATTCCGTTCATCAAACGGAATGTGCGGATCCCGGGTGGCCGAGGTGCCGACGGCAATGATGATCCGCTCAGCCGTGACATCCCGCGCGCTGTTGGCGCTCGCGAAGTTCATACGCACCGTGTGGTCGTCGACAAAGGTAGCGCTGGCTGTATACAGATCGATGTGATTACGCAGCAACTGGTGCCGGATGATATCGATCTCAAGCCGAATCACGTGGTCCGTACGAAAGAGTAGATCGTCGATCGTGATCTTCTCCTTGACCGAATAGGAACGCCCGTAGATATTGTGTTGCCGATAGCCGGACAGGTACATGGCGGCTTCACGGAGCGTCTTACTCGGAATCGTGCCCGTGTTGATACACACGCCGCCCACGACGCCCTTTTTCTCGATGAGTGCGACCCGTTTCTCGAGCTTCGCCGCCTGTATCGCCGCTTTCTGGCCGGATGGTCCGGACCCAATGACGATGAGATCGTAATCGTAGACGCTGGCCTTCGCTTTCATATCCTGACCGATGGTTTTCCTGGTGCGTAACGCAGTCGGAAGGGGTATCGGCAGGATGGCGGGGGCGATAACCGGCGGCCGGAACAAGAACCGGCCCCGCGGATGAGTCAGTTGACCGACACCGGCATCTTGAACAGGCTGTCGTCTACTTCGGTGTTCACTTCGATCCCGCTCATCGTCATCTTCTGGAACGGGTTGCCCCCCATCTCTACTTCCATCATGAAGGGCATCATCACGCCTTCCACAGCCCGATAATCCCCCATGTAGGTGGCCATCTGGACGCGGCCGCCCGACTGGGGGTCGATGCCTTCGCCGTCTTGCTTCACCTGGAGGTGGGTTTCGGCGTCGAGGAAGATGTGCACGAGCGACTGGTTGGGGCGATCCACTTTCAGCTTGTGCGCCGGCTTACCCCGGACGGGCTCCTCGCCGACGTATGTAACGGTATACCCACGCTCTTTGTATCCGACCAACATGCCGTCGATATCTGCCTGCTCGGCAACAGCCTTCGCCTGCTCGGCCGGCAGCACCTGAGCGGTGGGGCCCACCATCGGATTCTGCGTCCAGGCCGTCACCCCATCAGTTGCGGTGACTACCTTCATATTCATGGCAGTCACGTCGACCTCGCTCCGCATCTTCGAAGGCCGCTTCGAGTAGATGACTAGCGGCATATTCATTCCCATCATCGAAATCTCGGCTTTCATCGTCACCGTTTTCATGTTGCGAATCGCGTCCAGACCGCCGGTCGAGGCGATGTACGCGTCGACCAGGCGATCCTCCATGCTGACTTCCGTCACCACGGGCGCCGGCGTCGGTTCAACAGTGGCCGGCGTTGAGGGAGTGGGCGGACGGGTCGACGAACACGCGCTGAAGGTGAGGACGATCAGCAGGGCGAGGAGGAATTGACGAGAAGGCTGCATGTATCTTAGATGGGATGGGGTTGATGGGTCCATCGATGGGCCGGCCGGTACTACCGGTAGCCATCAAACGTGTTTGTCGGATCTACGGCGCCCCGAGAGGCAGGTTACGCCCCGATCTCCCCATCAGCGAACCAGAGGCACCACGAGCCCGACCGACAGGCGGATGTCGTTCTGCATGATCTTGTCGGTGTGATCGCCGTCCGGCAGTTCCCACCGCGTCGTCGAAATAAAATCCTCGGCCTCCAGTTGCAGGGCAAAGCCTCCGATGGGCAGCCGAAACCCGATGCCGAGCACGCCCAGACCACCCGTCGTCATGTCCAACTCATCGTACGAAGTCGCAAAAAACCCGATACCGCCGCTAAGCAACAACGCCGGCGAGGCGTTATCGCGGGCAAATACCTGCACGATGCGCGCGTTCGCCGCGAAAAACCGGGCGTCCACGCTGCCGGGGATGCCAAGCGCATCGCTCTCAAGTGCGTTGGGCGCCAGCGCGATGTCCGCCTCGATGCCGATCGCCTCGCCAAACCAATACGTCAGCTTGCCGCCAAACAGAAGGTCGACCTGGTGTTTCGCCGCCGGCGCGCCGGTGGCCAGGGCGCCGGCCTTCACGACATCGTTCATCGGAACGAGCGCGCCTACAAACGGCGTGAGGTCCAGCCGGCCCCGATAGTCCTGCGCGATCGCGGGAGCCGTGGCGCTGAAGAGAACCGCGCAGAGAATCAGGATGTTTTTCATAGGTTAGCTCATTCTTCGTACGGGCGCACGCCGCATCGAGCAGCTTCCAACGGCGGTTATCGGGTAATGATCATACGCCGCGTGGCGCGGAAGTCGTTCGATTCCAATACATAGAAATACATGCCGCTCGCTGCCGCTTCCCCGCCGTCCCCGCGGCCGTCCCACGTTACGCGATGCAAGCCAGCCTCCTGAGACTGGCCGACCAGCAAACGCACACGCTGGCCCAGGACGTTGTACACCTCGATCCGCACGGGGCCGGCCTCCGGCAGGGCGTACTCGATCGTCGTCCGCTCCGCAAACGGGTTCGGGTAACTCTGCAACAACCGGTACTCGGTCGGCGCCACCTCGAGGCGCGCTTTCTCCAGGAATGCGGCGTCCCCGACGAGCAGCTGGTAGCGAGAATAGTCGACCGTGGGCTCGAGGCGGATCGTGGATGTCGCCTTGAGGTCGTACGTACGCCCCAACACCGGGTCGATCAGCAGCGCGCCGGCGCCGATCCAGGCATCCAGTCCTTGCACGGCAAGCCGCACGGACTCGCCAGGGACGGCCTTGACTTCGACTTCAAACGACTGGCCCTCGCCCAGCTCGGCCCGTGCATCCTGCGCGAGGTATGGGTACCGGGTATCCAGCCCCTCGTTCACCAGTGTCACCCGGGTGCGCTCGAAGTAAGCCGGCGGCACAAACCGGTCAAATGCATCCGTCGCGTCGCCTGCCGCTTCGTGCACGCCCACCCGCACCGACGACAGGGTCGTCTCCCGTCCCTCGACCTCCCCGAGCAGGGCAAGATCGAGATGTTGCGTCAGATCGGGCCGGACGGCTGTCGAAGCGCCCGGCGTTACGCGCAGGTCACACGGCATGGCCAGCTGTGGCAGGTTGGTACGGTTGAAGAAGTAGTAGCCATTGTACGGTTCCATGAGATCGACCGACTCGTACTGCTGGCCGGTCCAGTCCCACAGGTCGTCGCCGGCGACGAGGCCGTTCGCCTCCCGGATCGCCTGCCAGCTCACCGGGAAGTCGTACGGATTGCCGATCATCGTCCAGCGCGCATCACTCTCCGAAGCGCCCTGGTTCAGGGGAATGCCGAAGAAGGACGACGTCGGTTGATCCAGTGGCACGGATGCGACATTTTGCTGCGGCACCGTCCAGGCGCTCGAACTGATCGCCCAGTAGCCCACCCCCGGCTCGAACTGAAACTCCGCCGCATTCTGACCGGGTTCGTACTGAACGAGATAGGTGGGATACGACGCTACCTCGCTGTTGTCGCGAAACACGCGCCAGTCGGTCCCCTCATCCTGGCCCGGGAACGTAGCCGGCAGCGCCAGATCCTGCGCCTGGCCCGGTACGCTCACCATCCGGAAGTCGCCGGACTCAGTCGCCTTCGGATACGTCAGCGTATGCGCGAGACTGATCGTCGCCGGCCAGCGCGAGAAGGAGCGGAAATCGGACGGCACGCCGGCCACACCGGCCACGCTGTTGAAGCCGATCACGCGCCAGTAGTATACCTGATCCTCGTTTAATGTGGCCAGAGCTGCCGCGAAAGGCGGGCCAGTCACGGTCTGACGCACCGGGTTGGTGAAGCCGGGGCTGATGTCGATCTCAACGATGTACTGGTCGGCCGAGGGCAGCTCGGCCCAGGTCAGCGGGAATTCGGCCAGCACACTACACGCCCCATCCGGGGTGCCGAGGGTCGGGGCGCCGCCATCTACCGTCACGACAAAGCGCGTGGAGTCCGTCAACAGCGCCGGGTCGCCCGCCGGCCTGTCATCCACATATAGTGTTACCGATGGGGTAGCGCCAACAAGCGCGCCGCCGGGCGTCCAGCTGAATTCGCCGGTTGACGGGTCGACACTCATCCCGAGTGCCACTGACGCGGCGTCCAGGCGGTAGGCCAGGGTATTTTCGGGGAGATCGGAATCGGTGGCGGTTGCCTGAACCGTGAGTGTTTGCAGCGTGATAGCGGTCTGGTCGGTAATATCGGTCAGCGCGGGGGCAACATTCACTTCATTGACCACTACCGTGAAGGTGGTCTCCGTAAACAATGCGAAGGGACTATCGTCCGTGGCGCGGAGGGTGACTTCATACGAGCCGGGGCCCTGCGCTTCGGTCGGCGTCCAGGAAATCGTGGCGCTGGTGGAATCGACGCCGGCGATGGTCATGCCAAGCGCGAGCGAGGCGGCGTCGAGCGTAAAGGTGAGGCTGTCCGGCGGCGTGTCGCCCTCGGCGCCGGTCGCGGTCAGCGCGAAGGCGACGCCTTCATCCACGACCTGGTCCGCGATGGCGTCAAGGACCGGCGGGATGCCGGACTCACCGACCTGCACCGAAATCGTCTCGGAGGCGGAGAGGGCCTGATTGCCATCATCGGTCACGGTGACGGTGACCGGATACACGCCCGGGTCGAACGACTCGTCGGGCGTCCAGCTGAACACCCCGGTCACGGGATCGATCGTCATCCCGAGCGCGAGGGCGTCGGGGTCGAGGCTGTACGTGAGGGTGTTTGCCGGCACGTCCTCGTCGGTCGCCACGGCGGTAAACGTCAGTTCCGTATTGGCCGCTACCTGTTGATCGCCGATCGGCGCCAGCACCGGCGCGGCGTTTACCTCACCCACATGGACGTCGAAGGAGATGGATGAAATAACGCCATCTACCGTCGCCACCTCGATCGTGACGGTGTAGACGCCCGGGCCCTGCGCCTCGGTAGGCGTCCACGCGAAGGCGCCCGTCGCCGGGTCGATGGTCATGCCCAGCACGAGGGACGCGGGGTCGAGGGTGAAGGCGAGGGCGCCGCCGAGCGGGTCGGACGCCGGCGCGGTGAACGCGAGCTCCTGCAGCTCATCCACAAACTGGGTATCGATAGGTCCAACTGTCGGCCTCAGGTCGATCGTGAACTCCCACACGTCGCTCCACGGCCCTTCGCCCTCATTATTGCGGGCACGGACGCGCCAGTAATAGGTGAAGGTGCGCGCCGTGTCGGCAACGGCCAGCAAATCGGCGCCGGGGAGTTCGAAGAACGGATCGTCCAGCGCGCGCGAGCGGAACGGCAGCGGTTCCTGCCCTTCTACATCGGGCGTGGTAAACACCTGGGCCTCGTAAGTGCCCACGCCGGCCACCTCACCCCATTCCAGTTGAACGGGCGGAGTCAGCGAAAAAAGGGTGTCTTGATCGGCGGGCAGAGCCAGGGCCGGCGGATCTGCCGGGGGCTGCCCCACCTGTGCAGCAGCGAGCGTCGCGGGCGCAAGCAGCGCCAGCAAACAGGCTTTCCAGAAGCGAGAAACGTGCGTTCGCGTAGGCATCGGCACAGACTAGATAGGGTTATACTCGGGTTACTCGGGACGAGGCGGGGGCAGGAACGGTGCACCTCCACTACCCGTCCGGGGGAAAATGAAGGCGGCGGCGACGCCGGCGGCAGCTGGAAGCAGGAAATACGGCCAGCGCGTGCGTTTTTTCTTGAGTGTGAGCACGGGCGCCATGTCGGGCGGCATGGCATCCATATCCCACACGAACGTGTACGCCCCGGGCACAATACCTTTACCCAGGCACGCGCCATCGCTTTCAACACATTGCGGCGCCACCGGCGTGGCCACACGGGCGCCGCCGGCATCCCGGAAGCCGAAATCCACCGTGTAGCGCCGGCTCTTGCCCTCGCGATCGGCCACATCGTAGCGCACGATCAGCGATTCCCCCTCGCGCGTCAACACAGCATCAATGTCGGCCGTCGTGGTCTCGTTGCGGATGTACAACGGCGCCAGCGCAATATCCAACCGGGTGGGCGCCTGATCGTCGATGACCGCCGAAATAGGTTCCGAAGGGATCATCATCACACATTCTTCCGGCGTCTCCGTCGGCAGACACGCGGTATTTCGCGCCGTAACGACGTACGGCGGGCGGTCGGTGCCGGTAACCTCCAGCAGGGTGGAGATCGGCGCCACGCCGATCGGGTCCCCGTTAACCAGCACTTCGGAGCCCGTGGGGGTGGTTGTCACGTCGAGCGTCCCCTTGAGGCGCTCAAGGGTGATGTCCACCACCGCCGGCTGATCGGGAGTTGTCAGGATGACGGTGCGCTCAACCGGCACATAATGCAGTCGCGAAAACGCCACGGTCACCTGGCGCTGGTCCGGCTGCCCGGGCACGGGTTGTAGCTGCCCCACCGCCACCACGCGGATATCGCCGCTGCGGTAGTCGGACTGCGCCACCCCGTTCAGGCTGAGCGCGGCATTCGACGGATCCGAGGAGATCTGGATCCGGCCGGCAAGGGGCGTCAACTCGACGATGATGGTGTCGCGCTGTACGACCTGCTCCGGCGTGACGCGGATCTCCTGCGCCTCGAACCACGCCCCGCCGATGCGGATATAGTGGTACTGCTGGGAGACGTTTACAAAATCATGCGGCGTGGCCAGCCCGACCGCCAGGCCGTCCATCTCGGTGATGGCCGCGAGCGACGGGATGCTGACGACGGCGAACGAACCCCGGCCGGCCCGGCGCAACTCGATCATCCCATCATCCACCAATTCGATGTCCAGCGAGATGTAATCGGTATCCAGATACCCGCGGGGGGTAAACATGAAGTGCTGCAAAAACGTCGCGTGGTACCGATTCGGCATCAACTGGTTGCTGGCGTCCGTCTGTGGATAGATGCGAATCTGCTCGAATGTCACTTCGGGCTCGCGCTGAGACTGCACGGCTCGCGTAAACGCGTCGGCGTACTGGCTCGCGGGGTATCGTTTTTCGGAGGCCCGGCCGGACTCCGACAATTTCGAGACGACGACAAACGCGTCGGCCAGCTCCGTGCGCAGACTCTGGTTGATCGCCTGCGCCCCGTCCTGAGCGTAAGCGGACTCCAGATCGAGCACCATATCCAGCACCTGCAACCGCGCCGCGGCGTCCGGCATGCCCTGGAACTCGCTTCTCAACGCCTCCCGCTCCAGGTTGCGCGCCGCGCTGTCGACAATCGCCACATCGGTTATTTTACCCGTGGCATCCAGGGTGAAAGCGAGCTGCGGCTGCCGTTCGACACCGTCCGTTAGCGATAACACATGGATCCCGCGCACCTCGTACACCCGGTCATCGGTCAGATGGGGCACCAGAAGGGCGCGATACAGCGGCTGGCGGGTCCGGTACTTGCCCATCGCTTCATCCACCACCTTTTGTGCGGCGTCCACGGTGATGTAGGTCGTCCGCTGGTACTTCTGCTGGTCGATCGCGGTGAGCACCTCCGAGAGGTTGCATTCGACCGTTTTTTGCATCTCCGCGTACGCCGGCCCGAGCGGGAACAGCCGGACATTGACAGCGAACGGCCCGAGACATTCATCCTGCGCGACGACGGGGCGCGGCGCCGCCAGCAGGGCGACGACCAGAGCGCTCAGGGCGATCGACCGCCAGTGCGACATCTTCGATACCATACGATTCATGGTGAGTGGGGGAATACTATCAGGCAGAGCCGGCGAACAGTGAGGCCGCCGTTATTTCATGAGAATCATCGGACGTACCTGCACGCCGGCTTCGGTCTCGAGCCGGTACAGGTAAAGCCCGCTCGCCAGGTCGCCAGCCTGGAATTCGACATCATACACGCCGGCTTCCAGCGCCCCGTCGATCAACACCCGCACCTCCCGGCCGACAGCATCAAACACGCGAAGGCGGATGGACTGGGCATCGGCGAGGGCGAATCGGATCGTGGTGGTGGGATTAAACGGATTCGGGTAGTTGGTGAGTACACGGGGCGGCGGGGCCGAGCCGGCGGGGGAGTTGACGATGGTAAACGAAAGCGTCAGCGGCCCATAGGCCCGGCCGGCGCTGGGCGTGTCGTTGTCGTACGGCGTTCCCAACAGGCTATACACGCCGTTTAATGGCGCCGGCCAGACGCCGTAGTTGGGGATGTTGGGCGGGTCGACGTCGATCGACGTATCGTTGCCCTGGACGGCCTGGTTAAAATCGCCGTACAGCGAATACGGCCTGGCGCGTTCGGTAGACGTGCGCACCATCGTCCCGTCGACCGTCAACACGAATTTGACGCTCTCCAGGATGTCCCGCGGGTCCCGGGTGTTGGCCCGGATGTTCAACGCACCGGGTAACACGGCCAGATTCAGCTCGGAGCCCTCGGGGATCGGGTCGAAACCGGGCACGACCTCTTCGGTCGTGGCATTGATGAGCGTGTAGCTCTCGATCCGCGGCCCGATAACGGTGAACGCTATCGTCGCCCCCTGAAACGCCTCGCCCTGTCCGCCGGCGCCGGCGAATGGGGTGCCCGCCAGCGTATAGGCGCCCACTTCCAGGGTCCCCGGTGCAAAGTCACCGCCGGCATCTCCGTACAAACTGTACGGCGCATCGTCGTCCGTGGCGGCGGCGCCCCCCGTGGCCCCCCCATCCGACCGGGCCAGCGCCAAGGTCACGCTGCCGATCACGCCGTCGGGGTCGATGGTGTTCGCCCGCAACGCGAGGTTCAGCGGCAGCTCGGTGAGATCGAGCACGGCGCCGTCGGCAATCGGGTCAAAGCCGGGGATGGGGAGGTCCGTGTCCGCATCGATCAGCGTGAAGCCACCGACAGCCGGGTTCAGCGGAGCGCCTACAACGGTGAAGGCGACGACGGCGGAATCGCCTGCGGCGCCTGTTCCTCCGGGGCCGGCGTACGGAACGGCCTCCAGGATATACGCCCCGCCGGCGAGGTCAAACGGCGTGAAGTCGCCATCCGTATCCCCGAGGGCCGCGAACGGCTTGAGGTCGTCTACAGACACACTCACGGTATCCCCGGTCGCCTGGTTGATCAGGATAAACGACACGCTCCGGGCGCACCCGTCGGTGTTGAGCGCCGCGTTGAAGTTGGGGCGCGGCGAGCCGACGCTGTCCAGATCAAGCGCCGCCCCCTCCGTCAGGGCGCCCACGATCGCGTCGGCCACGGCGTCGATGTGGGTGAAGAAATCGGCGCCGACATACTCGTCAACCGAAAACGCGCCATCGTCGCCGGAGAAGGTAAGCGTCAGGCTGGCGGCGCCGGTGCCGCGAAAGCGATCGATCACCGCATACACGGGTTCGTCGCTCGTAGCGGTAGCAAACGCCTGTTCCGCTGCAGGCGCGCCGGCAAGCTGGGAGAGATCGCCCACGGCGCCGTCCGGAAGCAAGCCGGCGGGGTCCCCCACGACCTGTCCGTTGCGGTCAAACAGATAGAGATCGAAATCCGTCACCGTGCCGTCCTCCGAGGCCCAGGCCAGATCCACCGTCAGCGTGTTTCCAGCAAGGAGTGACGAGGCCAGGGTGTAGTCCTGGTCGGCCGACGGATCGAACTCGGCCTTGCAGAAATCGTGGGCCTCGTCCGGAAACGAAAAGACGACGGCCGGATCGGTATCGACATACGGCGCGGTATAGACGACATCCAGCCGGCTGGCGCTCACGCTCGGCGCCGGCGCCAATCGACGTTTGCCGAGCGAAGGCGCGGAGGCCGCCTTGGCGTCGCGGTTGGCCCGGATCGTGGCCTCGATCCGGGCGCGAGCGACGGCGTCGAGATCGGGCGAGACGCTGCCCGCCTGAATGCGCTGCGACTGCGCGCGGGCGTCCGTCGTGACCACAGCGGGCGCCGCGAGGATGGATAGCAGGACAAAAATAGCCAGCGGAACGGCAGCCGGCTTCGTGGTTGCGCGTTTGGCAAACATCTAGTGATAGAGCTTGGAGTGGCGATCAACGAGGTGTCTTTCGACGACCCGCGCGCCCAGGGCAACGCGGACGAGTAGAAGGCGGCAATCGATGGGAAACCGGGGGACAACAGGAAGATGTGGGTGCTATGCCGGTCTACTCGCTTGCAACAGACGCCGAAAAACCTACCAGATTATCCCAACAAAAAAGCGGAATTCCAAATGTGGCCCGCAGATATTAAGCGGGAGACGTGGCATGTACGGTATCGGCCGGCTCCATGATGGCGGCGACCCGCGCCGTCGCGTCGTCGCGGCGATCATGGCGGAGGAGTTCGAGGATGTCGCTGTCCACCAGTTCGTACCAGCGCGCGCGACGGGTCTCGAAGTCCGGAAACCGTGCCACCATCTCGTGGCGCAGCGCGCCCATCATCTCCAGAAACGTCCCGTATTCCGGGCCAAACGTCTGCTCGAACTGCTGCCTGAGGCGCACGGAGAGCGCCGGCGCGCACCCGCTGGTCGAAATGGTGATCACGAGCGGCCCCCGCCGGATGACCGAGCCGGCGACGAAATTGCAGTACTGCACGTCGTCCATGGCGTTGATGAGGGTTTTCTCCCGATTGGCCTCCTCCCAGATCGGCCGCTTCTCGCTTTCGTATTTACAGGAGACGATCGTCAGAAACGCCCCTGCCAGATCGCCCTCGGCGTAAAATCGGGGCTCCCAACGCACCAGTCCGGCCGCCACGGCCTCTTGGAGGGCCGGCGACAGCGTAGGGTTCACGACGAGCACATCGGCCCCGTGGTCGTGTAACTCAAGCGCTTTTCGCTCGGCCTCGTGATCTCCGCCAAACACGACGCAACGCCGGCCCGACAGGTCGTTCAGCAGGATGGGGTAGACGTTCATGCCGCCTGGGTGTTGAGGTGAATGCCGCACTCGACTTTGCCCATGCCGGCCCAGCGACCCGCGCGCTCGTTTTCGCCGCTCGCCACCGCCCGCGTACAGGGCATGCATCCAATACTGGGATACCCCTGGTCGTGCAGTTCGTTGTAAGGCAGTTCGTTCACACGGATATACGTCCACACATCCTCCGACGTCCAGAACGCGAGCGGATTGATCTTGACCAGCCCGTTCGTCGCGTCCCAATCAATCACCGACGCCCGCGACCGCGTGGCCGCCTGGTCACGGCGGATGCCGGTAATCCAGGCCTCTTTATCCTTGAGAAAAGACCGCAACGGCAGCACTTTACGAAGAAAGCAGCATTGATGGGCATTACGCTCCCACAACGCCGGCCCATGCTCGGCCTCCTGATCCGCCACCGACAGCCCGCCGTGCACGCGCACGAAGTTCACGCCGAGCAACTCGGCAAGCCGGTCCTTCAGGGCGTACGTCTCGGGAAAAAGCAGATCGGTGTCCAGATAAAACACGTCGGCGCCGGGCCGCAGCTGGCTGAGGATGTGTGTAAGCACGATGCCGGACGTGCCGAAGCCGGTTGCCATGGCGACGTCGTCGCCAAAGGTCTCGTAACTCCACTGAAGGATGGCCCTGGGCGAAGCGGATTCGAGGTTCGCCTGCAAGGCTTGAAGCTGTTTCGGTGTCCAGCGAGGGTTTTCCATCTGCCGTGTACTCAGGCGGAGAGTGCTACAATGTGTTCCGAAAAAGGCGTTCTTATGCGATCGATCGAAGGGCTGTCGGCGGCGGTAAACCAGGCCAGGTCGTCGTGCAGGCGGGCCACTTCGCCGATCACGATCGTCGCCGGCCCCTCCAGATTCGCGCACGCGCCGGCGATCGTTTCCAGCGTGGCGCGCACGGTTTCCTGACGCGCTGTCGTGGCGCAGCTCACGGCCGCAACCGGTAGTTTCGGCGAAATCCCGTGTTCGATCAGTCCCCGGGCAATTTCATCCAGTTTGCCGAGGCCCATCATCACCACCAGCGTGCTCGCTCGCGCGAGTGCGGCCCAGTCCTGCATGTCGTCCGGCCGGCACGTGTGACCGGTCACGACGGTGAATCCGCGGGCGAGGGCTCGGTGGGTGACGGGGATTCCGGCGTACGCCGGCGCCGCGATCGCGCTGGAGATGCCGGGGATCACCTCGAAAGGTATCCCGGCCTCGCGCAAGGCGAAGGCCTCCTCCCCCCCCCGGCCAAACACGAACGGGTCGCCACCCTTCAGTCGCACCACGCGTTCGTGACGTCTCGCAAGCTGGATCAACAGATCCTGGATCTCTTCCTGTTCGATCGAAACGCTGCCCGGCGCCTTGCCGGCGTAAAAACGCTCGGCGCCCGGAGACGCTTCGTCGATCAAGGAAGGATGCACCAGCCGGTCGAATACAAGGGCGTCCGCCGTACGGATGGCGTTCAGTCCTTTCACGGTGATCAGGCCCGGATCGCCCGGCCCGGCACCTACGAGGTAAACCGTACCGGATCGTTTATGCGATCTCATGCTGGCCCTCGGTCTGTGCCGTGACAGCGGAATCCACGCCTTCGACCCCGAGCGCCTCATAGGCACGGATGTCCTTTATGCCGGCCATCGTCACCTGAAGGCTTAGCGACGCACGCGGATCGGCGATGGTCCGCGCCACATGCGGCGCCTGCACGCCGGCCGACAGGAATATCCTGCTCAGGGCCTTCGCCACCCGCCACAGGTTCGCGTCGTCGTTCGGGTAATGCAGGGGATCCACAATCACCAACTCAAACGAGCCGGCGCCGATGTAGTCGGTTCCGAGCCCCATATCTTCCACCAGCCATCGCGCTCCCTTCGCCGCCGCACCTACGGCCTGACGAATCGCACCAGACAACGAGTCGGACGGGCTCCGCTTACGCACATACCGCAGACCCACCCGGCCCCCGGCGGTGTCGACGGCGTAGTCCGCCTCATGACCCACCAGGACGATGCCCGGGCCGTGATGCACATGCCGGTAATCGGCCACGTCGAGCAACAATTCGCCGGTCCGGCCGACCTGGATCCAGCGGTGAAACACCGGCACGACGCTCGCCAGGGAAACCGCTGGCGGCAACTCTATGAGAAATCGGGCTTGAATACGATGGGGTTGCATGCTCCTCTCTGTTTAGGCCCTAGGGGGCAGAACGGGCGGGCGGCGGGCCGCCGGCGTGGCGGCAACCAGCGCGGGAGCCGGGCTCGCCGGCCCCTGCATGCGCATGTCGCACGCGTGCGCCGCCTCGATGAATAACTGGGCCTCTTCGATGCGCTGACGCGCCGTGTCCTGGTCGATCGGTTCCTCGAGAGGCGTCCAACCCGTCAGGTACCGCGCGAATTTGGCCCCGGCAAACGGATCAAAAAACAGCTCATTTGCGACAAAATGCTCTTCGAATGCCGGCACGATCGTATCCGCTGTCTCGCCAATCGCGACATTCTTCGACCGCAACAGCCCGCGCGCGCCCAGCAGCATCGCCCGATGCGCGCGTCGGACGGCGTCCGCCAACTCGCCCCGCTCCAGCGAGAGCTGCGCCTCGAAGGCTTCGGATTCGGCCCGGGCGACTTCGAGGGCAAATAGGGAAACGACTTCGCCGGCGCACTCGCCAATCCCGAGGTCGTTCAGGGTGTACACTCGAGGATCGCCCCAGTCCGAGAAAAATTCGGGCTGCGTCGCGAAGTCGGGCGTCACCATGAAGGGCTCGATCAACCCGCGCGCGCCTTGCTTCCCGAGACGTGTCACCCAGCTCTGGAACGACTCTCCGTTCTGGCGCTCGGCGTCGTAGCGGTGGGCCACGGCGTCCACGACCTCCGGCGCCAGCCGCGCCGGCACGGCGCCTACGGCCATGCCATAACTGCCGGCGTTATCGCCCCACTGTCCGCCCAGCACCACCTGGAAGTGCGGCACTTTGTAAGTGCCTACCTTTCGGCTGTTGCCAAAAAACCCGATATCCGCCACGTGATGCTGCCCGCACGAGTTGAAGCAGCCGCTGATTTTGATATTCAAGTCCTGCACACTCTCCGGCAATTCGGTCCACCGCGCCTCGAGGCGACGCATCAACTCGCCGGCGAGCCCGCGCGACGAGGCGATGCCGAGCTTGCAGGTATCCGTACCCGGACACGAGGTGATATCCACAATCCCGTTCGCGCCGGCCTGGCCCAGGCCGGCCGCCGTAAGCGCCTCGAATACGGCCGGCAGGTCGCCGTTCGGGATGTACCGAAGGACGATGTTTTGGTCGACGGTCGTCCGCGCGTTTTCGCCGGCAAAGCGGCGCGAGATGTCCGCCAGCTGGATCATCTGCGGCGCCGTGAGGTCCCCCAACGGTAGCCGAATCGTCACCACCGAATACCCCGGCTGACGCTGTGCGTAGACGTTGGTCCGCTGCCAGTCCGCAAAGCCGGCGGGAAAAGGACCAGCACCGAGGTCGGACGGCTCGCGGAAGGGGGCGTCGTGGATACCGCGGTATTTTTCGATCAACCCCGTCCAGCGGGCGTCGAACGGCAACTGGGCCATCTCTTCCTCTACGCGCGCCTTGAACACCTCCAGCCCCATCTTCGCCACCAGGAATTTGATGCGGGCCTGGTTGCGGTTTCGCTTTTCGCCATGCCGCGCGAACACCCGCGCGATCGCCTGCGCCAGCGGCAGCAGCCGGCCTTCTTCCACGAACGGAGTGAGGATCTTGGCCTGATACGGAATCGCCCCCAACCCGCCGCCGACATACACGGTAAAGCCGCGCTGCAAGACGCCGTCCATCGTCCGCGTCCGCGCCAGAAGGCCCAGGTCGTGCATCTTCACCAGCCCGCACGCCTCCGCCTCGCACCCAGAAAAGGCGATCTTGAACTTGCGTCCAAAATCCTGGGTGTCGTCGTGCCCCATGAGGAATTCGGTGAGGGCCTGCGCATACCCCGAAATTTCAAACGGCTCGGTGTGGCACACGCCGGCAAGCGGGCAGCCCGTTACATTCCGCACCGCATTGCCGCAGGCCTCTTTGGTAGTGATGCCGACAGCCGCAAGCCGACGCATGAGGTCCGGCGTGTCCTCGATATGCACGAAATGGAGTTGGATATCCTGCCGGGTAGTGACATGCAGGATTCCGTCCGCATAGGCGTCCGCTACCTGCGCCAGGGCCTCCATCTGCGCCGGCGTCATGCGGCCGTAGGGCAATTTGATGCGCTGCATGCCCGGGGCATCCCACAGGGTGCCGGGGCCTTTGGTGAAGGCCTGCGGGAATGCGAGTTCACGCGATTCCGTGCCGTCGTGCCGCTGACCATTGTCGTAGCGCTGGCCATAAATCCCCCACCGGAGCCGGGTTTCGGCAAATACCTTTTCATCGACTTTCCCGAGCCGGCGCAGTGCCATCTGGCCTTCAAACAGGTCGATCTCTCCGGCAGCGCTCGGGTCGATCCGGGGCTCAAGCGTGCTTTTCCAGGTCCGTAATTCCATCTATGGGGTCGTTTGATGTGCAGGAAGGGCAAAAAAAATGCTCACGGCCTGCGGGTCGTGAGCGTCGTAGACAGCTATCGAATCGGATTCGATATCATCCCAGAAAACGCCACGCCCGTTGCGCTAGAGCCCTGCGCGCAGGAGCCATGTGCTGCGTCGCCATACAACAACAACACATTCCATTGGCGGCGGTCTGAGCGTTCGAGACGAACATGCGTTTATCAGGGATGAGTAGGGGTGAAATCTCTTGGTGCGCCGAATATAGACGGGTACTTCTTCCAATGGCAATGCCTTGCCGGGCCGGGAGCGCTTCCGAAACGGGCCGGCAAGCACATTCTACAAGACGGTAACAGATAAAAACATGTAAATACAAGGCATAACGGGTGCACGGTCAGCGTATGATTTTGCCCCGGCGTCAGGATGGTAAAACCAAAAAAACGCCCGTATCCTGGAGAGAATACGGGCGTCGGGAATCGTTTATTCTGGAAGAAATCCCCGAGGGGAAATACCGACCGCCAGCGTCAACACCAATGAGAAACGTATCGGTATCGACGCCGGCTTCGTGCCTGGGCCAGCAACGGTATGCCAGAAAAACGTGTGCGGGGCCAAGATAACGGCGCGCTTCGGAAGCAATCAATCCACCCCCCGAAAATGGGAGCGCTTCCAGCTCCATCGCATACAAGTTTGTCACATTATTCGCCCGAACCAGGATCAAGGACGCAGCGGGGCCAACGGGGTAGACGCCGGCCAGCTGTCGTATATTCGCCCTGCGCCCATCCGATTACGAACCTATAGACATGATCGCTCGCATCCTCCTCGCGATTTCGTGCGCCATGCTGAGTACGAACGCCCTCGCACAGTCAATCACACAGTCAACCGCATCGTCGCCTACCGGGTCGACTCCTTCGCTTTCGATCCCCATGATCATGCAGGATCAGGACACATGGGTGGGCGCTTCCCCCGGCCAGCCATTCTGGACGGTAGATGGCGAGGATCTCTTTGTGATGTGGAATCCCATGGGCTCGTTGCCGGCGGACTCGCTCTTTGTGCTCCACCGCGGCCAGCAGGAATTCGCCCAGGCCTCGCCGGAACGGCGCCGTACGCTGCCCCCCCGCTTCTCGGGCTGGCACCACGGCGAACACCGCTACGATGCCACCTGGAATCGCATCGTCTATGCCGACGGAGGCGATCTGTACCTCTACGATCGCGCGGCAACGACCACGCATCGGCTCACGCAGACCCGCAGCGTCGAGTCCGAGCCCCGGCTCACTCCCGATGGCCTCGCCATCCGGTTCGCCGAAAACGACAACCTGTACCGGCTGACGCTCGCTACCGGCGCGCAGACACAGCTCACGGATCTCCGCCCCGGCTCGGAGCCGCCAAAGAACGCGTCTGAAGACGACTTCCTGACGGAGCAGCAACAGGCCCTCTTCGCCTACATTCGTGAAGATGCGGCCGAACGCGAAGCCCGCGAGGCCGCACGCCGACGTGAAGAAGCGGCGCGCCGTTACCCTCCGGTCTTCTACACAGGCAATCAAAGTGTGCGGGATCTGCAGATCGATCCCACGGAGCGCTTCGTCACCTTTAGCCTCTGGGAATCCGACGCACCGCCCCGAACATCCGTGATGAACTTCGTAACGGAATCCGGACATGCCGAGGAGCTCTCCGCCCGATCAAAGGTCGGCGAGACAACTCTGCCCGGAGCGTTCTACGTCCAGGATCTCACGCGCGACACCACCTACCGGGTCGATCTGCACCAACTACCCGGCGCCTACGACCTGCCGGCATACCGACGCGCCGAAGGGGCCGCGCTCGACTCCGCCGCTGCGAAGCGCAGCCTGTACCCCTCCTGGGCGACCTGGAGCGGGGATGGCCGGTACGCGGTCATGGAGATCCGCGCTTCAGACAATAAAGACCGCTGGATCGCTCGCCTTCACCCGGAAACCGGCATGCTTTCCGTGCTCGATCGACAGACGGATGACGCCTGGATCGCCGGCCCCGGCATCCAGACCCACGGCTGGCTCACCGACAATCGACACCTCTTTTTCCAGTCCGAACGCACCGGGTATAGCCACCTGTACACCGTCGATGTCGAAACAGGAACCATTGAAGCCCTCACCGCCGGCACATTCGAGGTCTTCAACCCGATGCTGTCGCGCGATGGGACCACCTGGTTCTTCACCTCCAGCGAAGGCACCCCCTTCGAGCGCCACTTCTATACGATGCCTGCCGGCGGCGGTACGCGAACCCGGCTCACGACGATACCCGGAAACAACGAGGTCGCTCTCGCGCCCGACGAACGCACCCTCGCCATCCGGCATTCCTACAGCAACAAACCGCCGGAAATCTACCTCACGACCCCGGGCGCCGACGCACGCCCCATCACCCGGTCCACCACCGAAGCCTGGAAGGTCTACCCCTGGCGCGACCCCGAGATCATTCACATCGACGCTTCCGATGGCGCCCGCGTCCCCGCCCGCATCTATCGCCCCGAACAACCCAACGGCGGCGCCGTGCTGTTTGTCCACGGCGCCGGCTACCTCCAGAACGTACACCGCTGGTGGAGCAGCTACCAGCGCGAATACATGTTCCACAATCTGCTCGCCGACCACGGCTATCTGGTACTAGATGTCGATTACCGGGGCTCCGCCGGCTACGGACGCAACTGGCGTACGGCCATTTACCGCCATATGGGCGGGCGCGACCTGCAAGACTTCGTTGACGCCTCCCGCTACGCCCAATCCGCCCATGGCATCGATCCCGAACGGGTGTTCATCTACGGCGGATCGTACGGGGGCTTCATCACACTCATGGCCCTGTTCACGGAACCCGAACACTTCGGGGGCGGCGCCGCCCTGCGAAGCGTCACGGATTGGGCCCACTACAACCACCCCTATACCGCCAACATCCTGAATACGCCGGCTACCGACTCCCTGGCGTACGCCCGCTCCTCACCCATCTACTTCGCCGAGGGCCTCGCGGACCCCCTCCTCATCGCCCACGGCATGGTGGATACCAACGTCCATTTTCAGGATGTCGTACGCCTCGCGCAACGCCTCATCGAGCTGGGAAAAACGGGGTGGGAAATGGCCGTCTACCCGGTAGAAAACCACGGATTTACGGAGCCGGCCAGCTGGACGGATGAGTACCGGCGCATCCTCGAACTCATTGAAGAATCGGTGGGTCCCCAGGCCCATCCACCCGCACATTCAAACGGCAGTAACGACAACTGAACGGCCTTATAGGAGAGATTTCCTCCCCGATGTGATTGCCGCGCAATAGAAAAGCGAACGAATCTAAAGTAAATTAGTTAGTACAAGGCACAACGACGTGAGAAGGCGCTTCATGAATCGAACCTCAACAGGATATCTGTGGATGCTCGCCGGCATTCTGCTGGCCGGATGCAGCACGGAAGGGTGTGACACCAATCGATTGACCACGCTCTTCAGTGGCACCGCCGCCGACGGCACGCTGCTGCCCTACCAGATCGAAGGCGTGAAGCGGGATTTTTGCTCGAAATTCCGGGGCGTCGAGACCTTTTATGCCGGCCAGACCAGCAGCAGTCCACCCGTGGAAGGTGAAAACACGAACCTGCCGGCCTTGCTCCAACCCTACCTCCGGGTGACCATCAACGGCCAGTCCGCCGAGATGAACGCCCTCATGCTGGACACCATGCGGCGGTACCTCAGCGCAATCGATTGGCCGGGATCGACCGATTGCCACGGCGTGCTCGTCCTCTCGGAGAACTCGTTGCTGCTCGAGTTCCCCAACACTGTCGTCTCACGCTCCCCCGCGCGACGCGGGATAGTTACCCTCGAAATTGTCTCGATCTCGTCGGCCTGGCAAAAAGGGCCGGACCGTGTCTGGCGTCTCCTCCAGGTGCATATGTCAGAGGGAACACGCGACGTGCCTGAAGACCAGGCGCCGGCGGTCGCAAGCGACGCGGAAGGCGCGGCCGAGTCAGGAGCATTCGGGGGAGGAAAGCCACGGACCGGCAAGATGGGATGGTAATATGCGCCCGTTTTCGATGATAGCCCTGTTCCTGCTCCTGGCCTCCGGTTGCGGACAGACGTATTCCTGCAACACCAACCCTATCCTCATCGGTACCCGCTCCGAAACGGATACGCGGGAGGCCGTGCTGAACGCCTCCGGCCGGTTTATCCAGGCGCTCATGACCCAGAATGCCAGCGGGCTCCGCCCGCTCATCAGCGAACAGGAGTCGTTTCAGGCCGTCGCCGGCGGTGATGTCCTCGGGCCTGCCCCCTTCCTGCAAGCCGTGGAGCAAGGACGTTTCCCGATTCCTTCGGACCGGGCGGAAATGACCCTGCCGGAATTTGTGCTAGACCCCAGTGGCAATGCCATCGTCACATACCGCGGCCAGGGCGAGCTCATTGCAGACGGCAAACGACTGCGAGCCGGCGGGTTTGCCTTCCGTACGATATGGCGAAACGAAGGTGGAACATGGCGTCTTATCCGTATCGAGCAGAGCATGGAGGGGAAACGCAGCGGCACAATCGGATGGTGATGGCGCCTTCGAGACGCTCCAAGCCAAAGTCCGAAAGAAAAAGGTCAGAAAAAGGGCAGGCAAAAAAAGAGGGAGATGAAGCCAGGCCTCATCTCCCTCTTTCAATTTGAGCGGAGTGTTTACTCTGCCGGCACCAACTTCCCGAACTCGTCCCGCTTGAGCACCGCCCCGTTGGCCAGGATGACTCGCTCCGCATTTCCGTTCGGACCCGTCACCTTGATGGTCACGGCCTCGATCTTCTCCGGCAGCAGATTCCCCATATCGTCCACCTGCCCGCCATTCTGGATACCGAACGAGAACTCGGTAATGCCCGATCCGCCGAAGAGTACGTCGCTCAAGGTGACGTCCGTGTTGCCAAAGGTGGCCACATTTTCCCCGCTGGCGCGGACGGTGATCGTTGTGCCGGCCGCCAGCGGATTCTGATTTACGTCGTACACAAAGAACTGATAGGCGCGACTGATGACAAGCGCTCCCTGGGACGGCGGGACGAAGATATTGGCCGCTCCCGAGCAGAGGAACACCGCATCATCCGAGATCTGCTGCTGGTTCCGGTCGGCCGTCGTTGCCGTTACCGTCCCGTAGCCCGGGCCAAACGTCGCATGATCAGGCAGGGGTGCGCCAGACACCTTGGTCACACCCACCACGCCAAGCGCATCCGTCTGCGCCGAGCCCTGGATGACGCCGCCTGTCGTCGTGAAGTACACCGAGGTGCCTGGCCTCACCGGGTTGCCGTATTGATCGCCCACGACCCCGACCACGCGGGACTGGAAGTTGATGATCGCCCAGCAGGCTTCGTTCAGCGTCATGCCGATCGAGAAATGATCGTCGTCCGGCAACCCGCCGTGCACCGTCAGGTTGACCGGCAACGAACGGATCGTGCGGCCGCCGATGCTGGCCGTGGCGACCAGCTGAATCACGCCGGCAATCGTACCGCTGGACACATTGGTGCGGACAACGCCATCGTTGTTCGTAACGCCAGACTCGGGGAAGATGAATGCGCCACCCCCGGGGTCCACGCCAAATGAAAAGTTGATCGTGGCCGCATTATCCAGGTTGATGGGCCGGCCCAACGAGTCCGTCATCTGGAACACTACCTCCGCCACTTCCTCAGAACCGCTCTCACGTACGCCGATTACATCGGTCGTTTGTGACAACAGCAATATATTGGATCCCCGACCGGAGACGCGCCCGCCCTGATCGGTGCCCGACGACGTGGGCGACATCCGTATCGTGGCGACATCGATCGTCCGGTTGGCAACCGCCAGCACGCTCGTCGTTGTGTTGGAATACCCGCTCTTCGTGGCCAGGATCGACACGTTCATCGTGCTATCGATCTCGACTTCGACACTGAACCGCCCGGAGGCGTCGGTCTCCGATAGCAGGTTCTGCGGCTGGATCTGGAGAAACGCTCCAACGACCGGCTCGCTTGTAACGGCATCAACGACAAGGCCATTGAGCGTCACTACGCCGGCGTCTTCACTTCCACCGAATACATCGCACCCCGCGCCAACAATCAGCAGGGCTACGATCAACGTCGTAAACAGGACAGTATTTCTCATCAATAGGTACCTCAAAAATCGCCTTTCGCGTTCAACCAATAAACTGCTTGTGGGACGGGCCAGGCCGATCAATGCGTCGGCTCAATCATGAGATCAGCTTCGCTACGCCCGGGCGCTTCGCTGGCGTTCCTCTTACCTGTCGTCACGGTTTCTGGATCAACATAAATACGGCGTACAAACCTTGCACGAAGCATCTTGTTCGCCGCACAGGCGCCCGGCGCCTTGCCTCGCATCTGGAAGCCTCCAAAATCCATCAATAACAATGCCGAACCCCCGGCTTCGATCCGGATCGGGACAAGATTCACAGGCCGCCGGCCGTTTCCCGAATCAGACGCCACGCCGTCTCCACATGATCGATCGTGGTGTGCGTCTGGCCGACGCACAACCGCAACGTGTACTTCCTGTCCAGCCGGGTATGGGTCAGGTAGATCTTGCCGCTCGCATTCAACGCTTCGAGCAAGCGCTGATTCAGCGTGTCCCCACCCTTAAGGCGAAAACAAACCAGATTGAGGGGCGCCGGCGCCGCCAGCTCGAAGGCGTCGTCCGCCTCGACCCACCCGGCAAACGCCCGGGCGGCGTCCACGTGCCCACGCACGTACGCGCGCAGCCCCTCGGTGCCGTAATAACGCAGCACAAACCACAACTTCAGGGCCCTAAAACGCCGGCCCAGCTGGATGTGCCAGTCGCGATAATCAATCACCTGCCCCGTTGCCGACGCCTGGTTGCGCAAATACTCGGGTAAGATTGAGAAGGTGTCGATCAGGGCGCTCCGATCCCGCACAAAAAAGGCCGAACAGTCGAAGTTCGTAAGCATCCACTTGTGGGGATTAAAGCAGTAACTGTCCGCCAGCTCCAGGCCGACATGTATCCACCGAAACTCGGGGCACAGGGCCGCCGTGCCGGCCATCGCGGCATCAACATGGAACCAGATGCCCTCGCGACGGCAAATCGCACCTATCGCTGGTACCGGATCGATCGCGGTGCTGGAAGTGGTGCCCACCGACGCCGCCACGAAACAGGGCGTAAAGCCGGCCGCCCGGTCCTCCGCGATCTGTGCCTCCAGCACATCCGGCCGCATCGCAAACGTGCCGTCCACCTCGATCAACCGGACCTGCGCCCGCCCGATGCCGGCGATCTTAGCCGCCTTCTCGATCGAAGAATGGGCGTGGCGCGAGGTATATACGGTCAACTTGCCATCACACCCCCGTTCGTTTGTCGCAAAACCGGTCGCCTGTTCTCGGCCCGCCAGCATCGCGCTCAACACGGCGCTCGATGCCGTGTCCTGGATGACACCTCCACCGGCATTGGTCGACAAAAAGGCCGCCGGTAACCCCAGCAACTCCACCAACCAGTCCATCACAAGGGTCTCGAGCTCGGTACAGGCCGGGCTCGTCGCCCACAACATCCCCTGCACTCCAAGACCGGAAGACAGCAAATCTCCCAGGATCGCCGGCCCGGACGCGTTCGCGGGGAAATAGGCGTAGAAGTGAGGCGATTGCCAGTGCGTGATCCCCGGGAGGATTTTTTCGTCGAGGTCCGCCAGCAACCGCTCGAACGGCTCGCCGGCCTCCGGCGCCGCATCCGGCAATCCCGCGCGGATCTCCCCCGGTTTCACCTGCGATAACACGGGAAACGACGCCACCCGCGCCTGGTAATCCGCAATCCAATCAATGACGGCATACCCGTGGGCCCGGAATTCCTCAGGTGTCATGTGGCGTGGCTGTGGCTCTGGCATAACGAACGGAGAAGCAGGTTGCCGACTGGTAGGTGTGCGAGAGATACGCGAAACCGCCGCAAGAAACAACCCACCGCCCGTAACCTGCAATCCTTCGAGTCAGTCGGCTAGCGCCGCCTTCCCTCAGGACAGGCCTGACAACCTGCAACCTATTTCCTCACATGCCCGTCCCCAACCCCGATCCACTTGTACGTGGTCAATTCCGCCAACCCCATCGGCCCGCGTGCATGTAACTTCTGGGTGCTCACGGCCACTTCCGCGCCCAACCCGAACTGCCCGCCATCGTTGAACCGGGTGCTCGCGTTTACGAACACGGCCGATGAGTTGACGGCGTTGACGAACCGGTTCGCGTTGGCGAAATCACGCGTGACGATTGCGTCCGAGTGGTCCATGCTGTGCCGGCGAATATGGGCGATCGCCTCGTCCATCGAATCCACGATCTTGACGCCCAGTACGAGCGACATCCACTCGGTATCGAAGTCCTCCGGCCCGGCCAGACGCGCCTCGTGGCCGGCCTGCTGAAGCATCGCCAGCGCATCCGCCGTGGCGCGTAGCTCGACGCCATGTCGCTTCAGACGCTCGGCCATTTTCGGCAGAAACGCCTCGGCGACCGGCCGATACACCAGCACCGTGTCGAGCGAATTACATACACTCGGCCGGTGGGTCTTGCCGTTTTCGACGATGTCGACTGCCTGTTGAAGGTCGGCGCTTTCGTCGACAAACACATGGCAGATGCCAACGCCGCCTGTAATCACGGGGATGGTGCTCTGCTCTTTACACCGACGATGCAGGCTCGCTCCGCCGCGCGGAATGATCACATCTACAAACTGATCCAGCCGCAGCAGCTGCCCGACCAGTTCGCGATCAGGATTGTCGATGTACTGCACGGCCGTCGCCGGCACGGCCGTCCCAGCCAGCGCCTCCTGGATCACCTGCGCCAGCGCACTATTGCTGTGGATGGTCTCCGTCCCGCCCCTTAAAATCGCCGCGTTGCCGGTTTTGAGGCATAGGGTCGCGATATCGATCGTGACATTGGGCCGCGCCTCGTAGATCACCCCGATCACACCAAGCGGTATCCGCCGCTTCGTCACGCGCAACCCGTTGGGCAACAGCCGGCTCTCGATGTCCGAACCCACGGGGTCCGGCAAGCCGGCCACCTTTCGAGTATCTGCAGCCAGCGCGGCGATCCGCGCCTCGTTCAGCAATAGCCGATCGAGCAGCGCCGCGCTCAGCCCTTTCGCCCGGCCGGCTTCAATGTCGATCGCATTCGCCGCCAGCACCCGCGCCGTGCGAGCCTCAAGCGCATCGGCAATCGCCAGCAACGCGGCATCCTTCTGGGCCGTGGAGAGAACGGTCAGGACGTGACTCGCGTCGCGGGCAAGCGTGCCGGTGTGGATCAGATCGGTCGTTACTTCCATGAATTCGTGGGTCAATCAAACAAGAATCATGTCATCGCGATGGACTGCCGGCCCGTTGGCAAAGCCAAGCTGACGCTGGATATGCTCGGCCTGACACCCCTTGATCGCCGAGAGGTCATCGCTCCCATACCGAACGATGCCGCGTGCCAGCTCTCGCCGACTCCCATCCAGAATAAACACCGCGTCGCCGCGGGCAAACGAGCCCTCGACATCCAGAATACTCTCCGCCAATAGGCTGTCGCTCGTCTCGGCCAGGGCGCGCGCCGTGGTTTCATCCACCACCAGACTCCCGATGGGCGCCGGCGCGGCGAAAATCCAGCCTTTGCGCTGCTCGTGGGCGTCGTGCATCGCCGGAAACCGGGTGCCCACAGCATACCCGTGCGCGATACGCGTAATCACATCCGGCGCCCGTCCCGCCGCGATCACGACGTCCGCGCCTGCCCGCCGCGCAATGTCCGCCGCCTGGAGCTTCGTCGACATCCCACCGACCCCGAGGCCGCTTACGCTCCCGCCGGCGAGCTTGCGCACCGCCTCATCGATCGTATGCACTTCGGGAATGAGCTGGGCATCCGGATCGCTGCGCGGATCCGCGGTATAAAGCCCCGCCTGATCGGTGAGCAGCATCAGCAGATCGGCGCCAGCGACCAGCGCCACGAGGGCCGACAGATTGTCGTTGTCGCCCACCTTGATCTCGGCCGTCGCTACGGCGTCATTCTCGTTGATGATCGGAATGATGCGATGCTTGAGCAACTCACCCAGGGTGTCCCGCGCATTCATGAACCGCTCGCGGTGCTGAATATCCGCCCGCGTCAACAACAGCTGGCCCACGTGGATGCCGTAGATCTCGAAGAGATCCTCCCAACGCAACATCAGCCGGCTCTGCCCCACCGCGGCGAGCATCTGCCGTACCGGCATCGTCTCGGTCAGACTCGGATAATTCAACTTCTCGCGGCCGGCGGCAATAGCCCCGGACGACACGATGATCACATCGCGTCCCTCGCGATGCAGCGCTACGCACTGGCGCACCAGCTCGATCATATGCGCGCGATCGAGCCGCTTCGTCCCGCCCGTGAGCACACTGGTGCCCAACTTGACGACGACGCGCCGATACTTCAAAGCTTCCATGGTTGGACGAAGACCTCGCCTGGAATCAACAATGAACGGTTCCAGCAAGCAGGTTCATGGCTTATAAAGAACCTGGAACCTGTTACCTGATACCGTTCACGGAATGACGACAGGAATTCCGTGAACGTACTTACTATATCGTCACATGCGACGGTTTCTGCAGGCGAGACACGACAGAGATCATGCGAGAGGCGGCATGCTCGACCTCTTCGGGCGTCGTAAAACGCCCCAGACTGATGCGCAGCGTCGCATAAGCGGCCTCGTCGCTCAACCCCATAGCCTTTAAGACGTGGCTCGGATTTCCCGTTCCACTCGAACACGCGCTGCCGGTGGATAGGGCCAGATCGCGCAGTTCCGCCACGAGATTCGCCGAACGAACCCCCGGGAACGTCAAATTGGATACATGCGCCAATCGGGGAGCGCCGGCGCCGTTTACGCGCACGCCGGGCAAAACCTCCACCAGCCGGCTCTCCAACACATCGCGCAATGCCCCCAGGCGTGCCGCCTCGGCCTCCATCCCCGCCATGGCAACCGCCGCGGCCGAGCCAAATCCTACGATTCCAGGGGTATTGAGTGTCCCCGCACGCAACCCGTCTTCCTGCCCACCGCCGTCGATCTGAGGCACCACGCGCACCCGCGGCTGCCGGCGTCGTATGTACAACGCTCCCACACCCTTCGGACCGTACAGTTTGTGCGCGGTACATGCCATCACATCGACCACATCGACCGAGATGGGGATTTTGCCAAACGCCTGCGTGGCATCGGTCAAAAAAAGCGCCCCTCGTCGATGCACGACTTCACCTATAGCCGTTATGGGTTGCAGTACGCCCGTTTCATTGTTCGCCCACATTACCGACACCAGTACGGTCTCCTCCGTGATCGCGGCTTCGATGTCCTCCAGCCGCACCAGACCGTCGGCCCCCACCGATAACCGGGTGATCGACCAGCCGTCCTGTTCCAGCGCCTTGCACGCTTCCAGCACCGCCGAATGCTCGGTCTGGACCGTCACGATATGCCGGCCCTTCGACCGATACGCCGCGGCAATGCCTTTGATCGCCAGATTGATCGACTCCGTCGCGCCTCCCGTAAAGACAATCTCGGAAGGATCCGCGCCCATAGCCGCGGCTACCTCCTCCCGCGCCTGCTTCACCCCCTCGGCCGCCGCCCACCCGAAGGCGTGCCCCTTACTCGAGGCATTGCCGTAGTGCCGGGTAAAAAAGGGCAGCATCCGCTCCAATACGCGGGGATCGACCGGGGTCGTGGCGTTGTAGTCGAGGTAGATGGGAAACGTCATGCGTCTGGCGGGTCTGGCAGTGTCTGGCGTATCATTGGGATGATCAGAATCGATTCGAGTTCCGGCATGCCGGCCCTGTCGACGCGTCGAGGGTATGTCTCGCATGCCTGACACGTCTATAAAGGCATCACCCACTCAGAATCGACCCCGATGCCTGTACATCCCATACATCGAACCATGATCTCCCAGGAAGCCTATCTCGAACACGAGCGCCAGGCGGCTTTCAAGAGCGAATTCTACCTGGGCGAGACCTTCGCCATGTCCGGAGCCAGCTGGCTGCATGTCACACTGGCCAGCAATACCCTTTTTGCACTCAGAAAAGCGCTCCAATGCTCTGGATGTTCTGTTTTTGCCAGCGACCTCAGAGTCCATATTCCGTCAAATACGCTGTATACCTATCCCGATCTTGGGATCGTATGCGACGAGACGCGTCTGCTCGACGACCAGTTCGACACGCTCCTGAATCCCACGGTCCTCATCGAAATCCTGTCCCCGTCCACCGAGGCGTACGATCGAGGCGAGAAGTTTCGGTTGTATCGCGCCATCGAGTCGCTCCGCGAATATGTCCTGATCAGCCAGATGACGCGTTCCGTCGAGGTGTATCAAAAGGGCCCGGCCGATCAATGGACGCTCCTGTTGCCCGACCCGGAGCGCGACACGATCCCCATCCTCGGCCATGCGATCTCACTAAAGGACCTATACGAAGACGTCCCGCTGGACCCTAACCCCGGCTTACGGCGATCATAACACACCCGCCGGGCCGGCGTAATTGTGCTCGGCGTGCCCTACCTTTCGGCCATCCTCTCCCCCACACTGCCCATATTACCGACGCTGCTGAGTCATGGTCTTGTTTCCCCCCGCACTTTTCCGGCTGCTCATCGCCGCCACTATGGCTCTACTGCCCGCCACCTCCTACAGTCAGGAATCCCGCCACGTCCCGGATGCCCCGCCCCGCGCCGAGGGGGAGGGCCCGTTCGACCGACTCGTTCTTCGCGGCGCCACGATGATCGACGGCACCGGTTCGCCGGCAGTAGGCCCCGTGGATATCGTCGTCGAGGGCGACCGGATCACCGGCATCCATAATGTGGGGTATCCAGGCGTGCCGATCCTCGAGGCCGGCCGGCCTGCTGCCGGCGACCGGGAGATCGATCTGACGGGGATGTATATTCTGCCAGGATTCGTGGATATGCATGGTCACATCGGCGGCGTCGAACAGGGCACGCCGGCCGAGTATGTCTTCAAACTCTGGCTGGGCCATGGCATCACCACCATCCGAGACCCCGGCAGTGGCAACGGTATCGATTGGACCATCGCGCAGCGCGCCCGGAGTGCGAATAATGAGATCGCGGCCCCACGCATCCACGCCTACGCCGGCTTCGGAAGCGGATGGGATCGCTCGATCGCCTCGGCCGACGACGCGCGCGAGTGGGTGCGCTTCATCGCAGACAAAGGCGCGAACGGCATCAAATTCTTCGGGGCGGATCCCGCCATTCTTGAGGCCGCGCTGCGTGAGGCCAGGCGGTTAAACCTCGGAACCGCGATGCACCATGCGCAGCGCCACGTGGCGCGCGCGAACGCACTCACCAGCGCCTCCTGGGGATTGACCACCATGGAGCACTGGTACGGACTCCCGGAAGCGCTCTTCACCGACCGCCGCGTCCAGGATTACCCGGCCACCTACAACTACAATGACGAGCAACATCGCTTCGCCGAGGCCGGCCGGCTCTGGAAACAAGCCGCCCCGCCGTATTCCGACCAGTGGAATACCGTCATGGATTCACTCGTCGCGCTCAATTTCACCATCGTCCCTACCTTCACCATCTATGAGGCCAGCCGAGACCTCATGCGCGCCATGCGGGCCGAGTGGCACACGGCTTATACACTGCCCTCCCTCTGGGATTTTTATTCCCCCAACCGCCGCGCGCACGGCTCGTACTGGTTTTACTGGACGACGCAGGACGAGATCGAGTGGAAAGCCAATTATCGTCTCTGGATGACGTTCATCAACGAATTCAAGAACCGTGGCGGTCGCGTGGCCACGGGCAGCGACTCCGGGTATATCTACAAACTCTACGGGTTCGATTACATCCGCGAGCTCGAACTCCTCCAGGAAGCCGGCTTCCATCCGCTTGAAGTCATCTGGTCAGCCACCCTCAAAGGCGCCGAAGCACTCGGAGTCGCGAACGAGGTGGGCAGCATTCAACTGGGCAAGAAGGCTGACTTCGTCGTCGTCGATGCCAACCCGCTCGAAAACCTCAAAGTGCTCTACGGTACCGGCGCCATCAAGCTCAACGACGCCACGCAGCAGCCGGAACGGGTAGGCGGCGTCAAGTACACGATTAAAGACGGCATTGTCTACGATGCTCCGAAGTTGCTGGAAAACGTTCGCTCACTCGTCCGCGAAGCCAAGATGCGCGCCGGCCTGCCGCCAGACGAACCCCTGAAGGACCCCTCGACCCTCGTCACGGCTTCCCCCAACGAACGTCCTTAAAAAGCCTGCGTGCCAACAACTTGCTAACCGCAGGGTACGCAAGGGCATGCGCTTACGTCTAATAGGATAGAGAACGTTGCCTTTATCCCACCGGACGAAACGCATGCATCGCTTTGGCCTCATCTTGTGTGTGCTCGCGACATTCGTCGCCGGCCTGCATCCCGCCGCCGCCCAGGTGCGCACGGATTCGCTTTTTTCATGGCAGGGCTATGCTCGCGCCGGCCGCTGCCATATCCGCATCTTTGAACCCGCGCCCGACCTTGATCGGCAGAGCGTGATCGTCATCCGAGAACTGGCGGATAACTCCGGGCCCACCACGGTGAACGATATCGCCTACCTCGTCGAAGAGGTGAGTCGTGGATTTGCTCTCGCTCCCGATTCCGCTCTCTGGATCGTGCACTGGGGCGCCTTCAGCTTCGAGGGCGCCGCGGATGCCTCCGGAAAAGAGCTCTTTCTCCGGGCGACATTCAAGAAATCGGAACAGGGCCGGCTCAGTGCCCCACAGTGGCGCGTCATCAGTCGGAATGATGTGGTCGAGTACACCGACAGAGCCTTCAGGTGAACTCCAGTTGACCCGTAGCGTGTGGTTTCGAATCTTACAAACACAGAAAGGCGCCGAGATCTCTTGATGCGCGTGAGATCCCGGCGCCCCCTGAACCACTCATCGGAAGACACACTTCCCCCTACGGGACGTCGCCGGAAGGGGTTACAGGAGATGCTAAATTTTTCTCCTTTGGCTTCTGGTGCCTAGGGTGTGTTGACATTCGGCATGGAAGAGCGGGTTTTCGATGGATTTCGTGTAGATCGAGGCGCTTTTCGAGCGCGATGCAGCGCATCTCGCGAGAA
>JAWXAX010000039.1 GCA_034439735.1 Rhodothermales bacterium
GTGGCGTATCCTCCTTCTCCAAAGGGTGATGACTTCGACAATCATCAGGATACGCCGCCTTCTCTATTTATGCCCGTCCACAACTTTCGAATGTAGCTCCAAACCGCGTAGGACGTATCCTACAAAGCAGTGTGGTTATAGGATCAGGTCATTCTTGATCGCGTAATGTGTCAACTCGGCATTGCTCTTCATATTCATCTTTTCAAGCACCCTCGCCCGGTACGTGCTCACGGTTTTGACGCTTAGCGACAGGCTCTCGGCGATCGCGCTGACCGTCCGACCCGACGCCAGCTGGCGCATGACCTGGAATTCGCGATCGGATAGGGTTTCGTGCAGCGGCCCATCCGTATCGGCATCCAGTTGAAACAGAAGCTCCTCCGCCACGGCCGGACTCACATACCGTTTGTTGTCGGCTACGCGACGGATCGCCTGTACCAGTTGTTCGGGGGCGCTGTCCTTGTTAAGGTACCCGGCGGCGCCGGCGCGGAGCGTGCGGACGGCGAATTGATTTTCAGGGTAGACGCTGAGGATCAGTACGGGAAGAGCGGGTAGCTCGAGTTTGAGCTGCTTGAGCACTTCGAGACCACTCGCTTCTCCCAGATTCAGATCGAGGACCAGCACATCGTACGTCGACCGGCGCACAAGCGTGTACACCTCGTCGGCCGAACTGGCTTGATCGGCGACTTCAATGTCCATGGTCTCGGATATGATCTGTACCAGACCTCTTCGGACTATGGCGTGGTCGTCGGCAACGAGGACACGAATCATTGGGAACGTCTGGATGATTGAGGAAGACGAACACGTACCGTGATGCGAGTGCCCTGGTTGGGTTTACCGTCGATGGCGACGGATCCGTTCCAGGGGAAGATGCGCTCCCGCATGTTAAGCAGACCGAGCGAGGTCGATTGTTCGATGTCTTCGGGCCTGATGCCGCGGCCATCGTCCGCGATTTCCATCGTGAGGGTGTCGTGTTCGACGGCCAGATGTGTCCGCATCGAAGAGGCGCCGGAATGTTTCATGATATTGGTCAGCGCTTCCTGGAAGATACGGAAGAGCGCGATGGCAAGCTTGGGGTCTAATTCTTCGATGCGACCACTCGTTTCATCCACCGTCGTACAAACTATATCCGTTCGCTTTTTCTGTTGTTCACAGAGCCATTCGATAGCCGCAGGGAGCCCGAAATGATCGAGTACACCGGGCCGGAGTTCATGGGAGATCCGCCGCACGGTGTTAATCGTCTGCTCCACAAGAGATAGGATGGAATCCGCTCGCTTGCGGAACGCCGGCTCGGGGTTGGTGAATTGGTCGAGCAGCCACACGATATCGAGCCGCAGCGAGGTAATCGCCTGGCCGAGCACGTCGTGCACCTCACGCGCGATCCGGGCGCGTTCCTCCTCTTGAACGTTATGCAATTGCGCGGCGAGTTCGCGGAGCCGGCGGTTCGAGTCCTGGATCTGGGTTTCATGCAGGATCCGGTCCGTCATATCACTCATCGACAGGACGGCCGCCCTGTCACGAGCGTCTCCCATCTGCTCGATTGGTTCGGCGTTGATGGATATCCAGCGTATGCCGGTGTTGGTTATTCGGAGCCCGATCACCTGATTGCGAAGCGACGTGCGGCTGCCCAAGGACATAAGGGCGGGGTGTTCCTCCGGCAGCATGGGCGATCCGTCCGCATGGACAGCATTCCAGTCGACGCTCACGTTTCGACCGATGAGGCTGTTGGCCGGTTGCCCGAGTAAGCGCTCGGCGCTGGGGTTGACGGCCACGATGCTCCCCCGAGAGTCCACCAGAAGCACGCCGTCGCTTAGGCTGGTAATGAGGGAGCGATAGAGGGCTTCGCTGGATTCCAGCGCTTGCTGCGCGGTTACCTCGTCCGTGATATCGCGACCCTCGGGGATCAGCATTTCGACGCTTCCATCGGCGCCGAAGAGCGGTTTGATGCTGAAGTCGATGATCGTCAGGCGCTCGTCCGCGCCAAAAACCTCGGTGTTGTACCGAACGAACTCCCCGCCGGCCGCGGTACGGATCGCGCCTTTTAATCGCTCCTGCTGCTCGGCGCCAACCGACCACCAGTAACATTCCCAGAACGGCTTGCCGATAACCTCGTTGCGATGGAGACCGCCAAATCGAAGCGCGGTCTCGTTGGCCTCGATCAGAATACCGTCGGTTTGCAGCAACCCGATGAATTGGAAGGTGGAGTCGAAGATTGCCCGAAACCGCTGTTCACTCACGCGCAACGCGCGCTCCATGGCGCGCATATCCGTCACATCCTGGAGGGTGCCGATCATGATGAAGTCTGTGCCGCTGAGTTTGGTGTCCCCCCGGAGGTGGACGATGCGTTCCTCGCCATCCGGTCGGGTGATGCGGTGGTCGAAAGCGACTGATCCTAACGTTTCATGCGCCTTTTGCATGGTCCTGCGCACGAATGCCAGGTCCTCGGGCGGAACGTAACGGGCGAGATCCTTGAAGTCGATATCCGAGTCGCGCGAAAGGCCGTAAATTTCGAAGAGTTGCCGGGACGCCGTAAATCGATTTGTGGTCAGATTTCGTTCCCAGGTTGCCAGCTGACCGCCGCGCTCCGCCCGCCGCAGTTCCGCTTCACGCTCCTTCAGCGCTATCTGGGCCTGCACCCGCTCGGTGGCGTCGTTGCCACTCACCATGAGCAACGGCTCACCATTAAGCCGAGGAATCGACGCCCAGGTCGCTTCCAGGATTCGAAAGACTTCCCCGTACACATACCGGAACGTCTGTTGGATGGTGTGGTCGGGCCGGCTTCGTAAGTCCGCCATCAACGCGGATATTTCCGGCCAATCGTCCACATGCACCAGGGTCTCGAAGAGCGTACCGGCGAACTCGTTGAGCGGTCGGCCCATCAACTGTTCACACGCTCTGTTCGCAAAACGGATGCGACCCTGCGCGTCGACCGCCAGGCAAACATCCGTGATCTGGTCGAGCAGAGCCGGAAATAAGGCCTGGTCGGGGGGAATGTATTTTCGGAGGTCCACCAGGTTTCAAATGTAAGACGAGTCAGTTCGCCGCGCCGATGAGAGACGGGGTTTCGCGCGAACCAAACGCGACGTTGTGTTCGCCGGAAAATGTCACGTCGTCGCCGGCAAAGCGGAAGGTCAGGCTGGAATAAAACGGGGTTTCGTACAACACCAGTTTAAGTGAGAAGGTATCTTCGGAAATCCATCCGCCAGACGCTCCGCTGGCGTGTGCCACGCCCGACATACCCCAGAAATGTTCGACCCCGTTTGCGAAGAGCGTGCTCCCTATCGCCCAGTCGCCAAGGCCAAACGGAATCCGGCTCTCGCCGGCCTGCGTCGTTATCGTCAGCGCAGGCGTCTTCGATCGGAAGTCGAATGCCAGGGCCTGGACACCCTGTTCGTTTTCAGGAAATTCGAAACGCTTGCCCGAGACGCGGCGGGCCAGTTTCGACGTGGCCTCGCCTTCGGCCGGCTTCACGCTCAAATTGGCCAGCCGGGCGGTCAGCGCGGCCTGCGCGGCCGGCGACTCGCGAAGGGCCTCGCTTTCCAGGGCAGGCAGGAGCTTATCCCACACGAGATTCATCACCTGCTGCATGTCCCGCACGCCGCTCGTGATGGCGATTACGGCGTCGTGTTCCGGAATCACCATCATGTACTGACCGAACGCCCCGTCGCCGCGGTAGGTGTCGTGGCGCGAGCGCCAGAACTGATAGCCGTACCCCTGATTCCAGTCGCTGTCCGGGTTGCTGCCGTTGGAGGTCTGCAGCGCCGTAGCCGCCGCCACCCAGTCCGCCGGGATGAGCTGCTTTCCGTCCCACATCCCCTGCTGGAGATAAAGCTGGCCGAACTTAGCGATGTCCTCGGTGCGGACATTCAGCCCGTACCCGCCCAGCGTGATGCCCTGCGGATTCTGGCCCCAGGAGTGGTTCTCGATATCCAGCGGGGCGAAAAGGCGTGGCTGGAGATAATCGAACACCGTCTGCCCGGTCGTCTGCTGCACGATGGCCGACAACATGAAGGTGGCCGGCGTGTTGTACGTGAAGTGGGTCCCGGGGAGATGCGGCACCGGGTGGGCGAGGAAGGCCTTTACCCAGTTCGTTTCGCTTTGCAGCGCGACTTCCACATCGTGGCCGGCGGACATGCGGAGCAGGTCGTGCACGCGCATCGCCTTCAGGTTGTCGCTCGGGTCGGCCGGCGCGTCGTCGGGAAAGAAGTCTAGCACCCGGTCGTTCAGGCTAAAATGTCCCTCCGCGATCGCCAGCCCTACGGCCGTCGAAGTGAAACTCTTGCTGAGCGAATACAACACGTGCGGCGTCGCGGCGTCGTACGGCGTCCACCACCCTTCCGCGACGACATGACCATGACGAACCAGCATGAAGCTGTTCATGGTGTCGATCTCGTCGCTGGCCGCCTCGACAAAGGCGAGGATCGCCTCGGACGAGATCCCCTGCGCCTCGGGTGTGCTCCGCGGCAGACCGTTTTTGACCGGGTCGAGCGAGTGCGATCCTGTGAACAGGATCGCTACGAGAAGCAGAAGCATCTTCGGCATGCAAGGGGATGGAAAACAGGTGGATGGACTACGCGGCGCTTCAGCGTCGCGTGCCCCAGATTATGAAGGTGCCCCGATCGCCCGACGTCACGATGTCCACGGCGCCGTCGGCGTTCAGGTCGAGGACCTCGAACTGGGATCCCACACCGGAGCGATTGTGGATCAGCTCCGGCTCGAAGGAGATCCCCCCGGGCGCCTGTGCCTGGCGCACGGTGCGATATCCGTACGTAACGGCCTCGCCATACGGGTCCGGGTCGGTCGAACTATCCAGATGGGACCAGTACCGCTTGCCGGTGACGAGGTCGGGCACGCCGTCGGCGTCCAGGTCGGCGATTTCCACGCCGGCATGAAGCTGCGAAAAGACCACCCCGCCGGCGTTGTCAGTCGAAAAATCCCCCATGATGAGGTGGGGCGTGAACGAGACGCCGCCGGAGGCGTCGCGCGTCTGCTCGAACCATGCCAGCCCCCAGCCGTGGGCGCTCAGGCTCGTCGCCACGTCGTTCCGCCCATCGCCGTTTAGGTCCACCACGCTCATAGTCCCCCCGCCGTGGCCTACGATCCCACCGGCCTCGTTAAACGGAAACGGGTGAAACAGCCAGTTTCCGGGCAGCGTCCCCGCCGGCGGTTGTTCGAACCACCCGCTCGCGATCAGGATATCCGCTCGGCCGTCGCCGTTGACGTCGCCGGCCCCGAGGCCATGGATGACGAATCGATTGCCGATGGGCTCAGAGACGCGATGGATCGTCCAGGGGGCGGTCGGGTCCGCCGGGTTCGGCTCGCCGTACGCCAGGATCCCCTGGGCGAGCGCCATGACGACCTCCGGCTGTCCGTCTCCGTCCATGTCGCGCAGCAACGTCGTTTCGGAGACGATGCCCGGCAACACCAGGAAGGGGTCCCAGCGCCGGTTTTCGCCCTGGGGGTTGACGTACAGTACCATCGGGCGGGATTCCGTCGCCAGGACATCCGGCCAGCCATCGCCCGTGAAGTCGTGCGCGTGGGTCACCATGTTGGGGGTGTAGTCCGTGCTCGGGCTGAACGTCTCGCCCGCGTAGATCTCCCCCCGTTGCGTGTAATCCGGCCCCAAGTAATAATAGGGTCCGGCGACGACGTCGGACACGCCGTCCCGGTTGATGTCCGCCACCGCCGTATCCCAGGCATAGTAGAATTCGTCGAGCCTTTGGAGGGAGAAAAGAGGGGATGTCGTCTCTGGCGAAACCCGGCGCAGGTTCATGTCGGCCGCCGAAAGGCCATCGAATTCCACGGCGCCCGATCCGCCCACATAGAGGGCGATAGAGCCGTAGCCGTTGGAATGCTCGCCTGTCACGCCGGCGGTGCCGGCCTCCCATCCGTCCTCGTGCACCCGGACGATGTTGGCGTCGACGGCGATGTGGAGCGTGTTCCAGTCGCCCGCGGCCAGCGGCATGGCGGAGGCCATGCGGAGAGGGCCTTCGGAGACGGCCGGGGCGATGCGGCGCATCGCACCGGCGGCGGGGAGCGGAGTCCGGACCAGCTCCCGGCCGGCGGCATCCAGCGAGACCTGGTACAGCCGGAGGGAGTCAGTAACGGCGATGAACATCCCCCCCGAAGGCCCCCCTTCCGCCGGCGTTTTCGCACGGAGCAGCACGCCGGCATTGCAGGCGGCGGCGCAGCGGAAGCGCAGGGAGAATTGGAAGTCATGGAAGGCCTGGTCGGAGATCAGCCACCCACCCGCTCCGTTCGGCGTCCCGGTGATCGCTCCGGCCTCGGCCTTCCACTGGGCGCCGCCAAGGGGGCGCCAGGCCGAGAGATCACTTCCCGAAAAAGCCCAATCGGGCACGAAGTGAGGCGATGGTTGCGCCGTGGCAGCGTGGGCGACGAGCAAGATAGACAATGCGATCAGCCAGGTAGAGGTGATCCGGGTCGGGTTGGGAATCATGTGGGGTAGGTGGCTATTGAGAGCGATGAGGCGCCGGCCGGCTGGTCGCGCATAGGGAATCTACGCCGTTCCGCGTACCTGTCAAAGATATCCAAATACGCCGCCACGTGAACGCCCGCGAAGGAGTGGGTGTGCTGGCAACGGGGTGGGCGCATTTGCTTAATATAACGGGCTGGCATTGGATAGCCAAGGAGACATTTGCGCAGCCGTCGAGTGGCCTGGCGGTTGGCGAGGGAGTAGTGAATCGGCACAAAAAAAAGCTCACGCTTTTCATGGCGTGAGCTGCTGAAGAAAGGACCACGGCCCCTTTTGGAGGCGGGTCTCTATGTAAAGTCTGCCGTGTGGCAGATCGTTGTTTTAAAGTGGATTCAGGCGTACGCGATACAACTGGCCGCTTCTTTCCGGCTTCCGACCCTCAATTTGCTCAGGATATTGTGGACATGGTTTTTGACGGTGCCGTATTCGATAAAAAGCTGCGCCGAGATGGCTCTGTTGGATAATCCGGAAGCAAGGAGTCTCAAGATTTCCTGCTCGCGATCGGTCAGCGAATCGTAGCGACCGAGGTTGGGGAGCGTATTCTGCATACCGGTGCGGTCGCGAAGCCGGCGCATCAGCGCCGCCACGATATGGGGAGCGGCATATGCGGCGTGATCAGATACGGACCGGACGACGCGAATCAGCTTATCGAAGGAGTCGCTCTCAAGCACATACCCCGACGCCCCCGCTTCGATGGCCTGGAGGATCGCACCTTCTGAATCGGAAACGCCGATCGCTACCACGCGGATACAGGGGTCATTCGTCACCATACCCCACAGCGTTTCGAGGGCTTCACCGTTGGGGAATCCCATGCTGAGCAAGGCCACGTCCACATGGCCGGCATGATCAGAGACCTGTTCGAGATCCGTCACGCTGGCAACGACATCAAATCCCTTTTCATTAGACAGGGCCGAAGCGATGAAGTCCGCCCTGAGTCGTGTGGGCTCAATAATAATGAGGCGTGTCATAAGGGGTTTGGGGGGGCTAGTTGTGGCTGGAATCACGATTACATAAAGGGTACATGCGGCCGTGTTGGCCCCGTGTAGTCATGGAGGCACTCCTCGTGTCAGCGTATATGTCGCGGGGGGGTAGGCAGAACACCGACTCATAGGAAATAGGGCCATGCGCAAAATGTATCCTTTTCTGTACCCGTCGCCTGTACCCATGCCTATTGAGTATCTCACACGCCCTTGCTACGCTATAGGCTGGCAGCAATGCCCGGAATCACTCTACAGAATCAGAGAAGGGTTCTGAACCGAAAATCATCGTGTAAATCCATAGTCTGACCATATGAAACGAATGACTCTGATTGGGATCGTGTTGCTGGTGTTGGGCGGACTTGCCCTGGCCTACGGCGGCATTACGTACGTAACGGAGGAAAAAGTGCTTGACCTCGGAAAGTTGGAGATCGAGGCAGATAAAGAACGCACGATACCTCTTCCCCCGGTAGTTGGAGCCGTTCTCCTGGCTACGGGTCTGGTCGTCATCGTGATGGCGAATCGTAAAACGTGAGCGGGTGCGGTGTCGACCGCGTTTCCGTTTAATAACAGACGTTATGCAGGGCCTGCAAGGAGACGCAAAATTTTGCGTCTCTACGCTTTGAAAACCGGCATTTTTACCCGTTTATGTTCGTCACTGCGTAACGTCACTTAATAATCTGATGTGAGGTGTACTATGCTCGGTACAATCATTCTTGTCGTAGTCGTATTGATGCTCATTGGGGCCCTCCCTAACTGGGGGCATAGCCGCAACTGGGGGTATGCCCCCAGTGGTGGACTTGGCCTGGTGCTGCTGATTGTCATCATCCTCATAGTGCTGGGGCGTCTCTGACGTATTGGATCCAGCGCGTAAACGATTGTAGGAAGCACAAAAGACGCCTCCGGATGTGGGTCATAGACCCGGTCCGGGGGCGTCGTCATAAGGGCCGATCAGGAAAACACAGCGGTTGCGATGGCGAGCGGCGGCATTAAGCCCGGGCGGTCGATCGAACGGGAGATGAGTAACTGGGGGAGTACTCTGCGCGTTTATCCATGGCTCCACGTGCTCAAACGCTGTAGTCTCCGGCAATTCCGGGGCGGTTCAATCTGAACGCTGCCGGGTTTCATGGAGAGGGGAGGTCGGCGCAAGGTACTTGAATAACTGAAAATAGCCATGCCTCCACTCAGCGCCAATTCCGGCGCCCCCCGAAAAACAAAAACCCGTCCCTCGGCCATGGGGCCAAAGAACGGGTTTGAAACAACAAGTGGAGATGCCGGGAGTCGAACCCGGGTCCGAATGGGCATACACGTAAGCCTCTACGTGCGTAGTCAGTCTATTTGAGCTTCACCACCCTCTTTAGCCAACTGACGGGGCCGAGAAGGCGCTAAGGTTGATTGGTTCTCGCTGCTCGGGCTCAACCGGCGCCCTTACAACCAGTCCATTGTAAATGATGCCCGCCGCGCGCCAATGGACGCACCACGCCTTGGACAGATAGCAACGACTTAAGGGGGTACCTTAAGCGGCCATCGCGTACGAGTAATCGTTCGCAGTTACTTGGTTCTTGACAGTTTATACGGGCTTGCCAAGAGGCCCGGCACGGCTACCTACGGCACACTTCCACCCGTCGAAGCCAGAACATCCCCATATGTGCAAAGAACGCCGCCGCCGGCCTGTCATCGTGTCATGATGATCGGCCGTTGCGCGTAGCAACTATACACGGCAAAGGGTAGGCCAATGTTTCCCTCCGACCCTTCGTGCGATCTCATTAAACCTTAAACCGCGAGCCTTGAACCCTTAAAACCCATCCAACTCCGGCCTGGCCGCGCCGCGTTGAAAGATCTCGCGCGTTTCGAGGGCCTCCCCGAGCGGTCGGAAAACGGCCCGACGCAAGGTGTTCGGCATGTACGGGAGCTTGTTGCGGGCGCCGACGAAGGGGTGCCGGAACGGGTGAATAAATACGCGGACGTATTCGTCGCCGATCGGCACGGCCTCCAGGTAGGCGATCGTTTTGTAGAGGATACGGCGGTCGAACGTGCGGGAAGTCGTTCGCACGGCATTGGGCACTTCGGGAGGCGCCAGCTCCCAGCCGGCTTCCTGAAATCCCTCGGCGACGCGGTCGGCGGTCGTCGCCGGATCCCCCTCCACCTCGTAATCCACATATAACAGGGACACCCGCGGCGAACAACCGGCCAACCCTATCATGGCCAGAGCCGCCATGGCGGATAAATAGGAGGGAACACTGGAACGGGGCATGGGCGCAAGGCACTTGCTGAATGGGACGTTCATGAAAAGAGGGTTGGGATAGTGTACCCGAGCCCGGCCTACCCACCAGTTCCCGGAAAAGTTCTTTGCCGGCGCCGGCCGCCCAGAAACGCGTGGGTCAAAAGATTTGCGGTGAGGAAACAGGAGAGGGGAGACCGTGTTTAAGGGGAGCTAGTTTCGGCTGGTTCTGGCCAGTTCGTGATGCATTCCGATTAATCGTTTTAGAGAGGAGTTTTATGCCCTGTGGTCGTAAACGTAAACGGCACAAGATTGCTACGCACAAGCGGAAGAAGCGGCTGCGTAAGAACCGGCACAAGAAGAAGAACCGTTAGGCGACTGGCTTGACCCTCCGGGTCCAAAGCTGCGGTCGGTATCCCGGCGGTGGCTTTTTTTATCTTGCCTGAATAGCGGTCCTGTGGATTCGTTCGGTGCCGGATTACGCGCTCGCGTTTCCCAGAAACAAGGGTTTCCCAGAAACAGGTGCGCGCTCCGCTCGTTGAATCTGACAGCAGTGCGCGTGTTTTTGCCATCTCACCAACCGGTCAGTATATGAAGGAGTATACCGCGGGAAGTCTCGTTCGCGCCGGCATCCTGGGAGCCCTCATAGGCGGGGCCACGGGTTTTGCGCTGGGGTTGTTGTTGGCGCCGGAGGAAGGCAAAAAGATTCGCCGCCGCCTCGCTTACCAGTTGGAAAAACTGGCGGATCAGGTGAATACTTTCGTCGAAAACGTCGTCCATCCGGAAGGGCCTGGTGACGCTCGCCAGAAAGGAGATGCGATCGTGGCCGACGCGCGCAACCGCGCGCAACAGATACAGGATGACATCGACGCCCTGATGGGGGAAGTTCGTCGGCAGGGTTCCTCCGGTACCCCGACTGCCAACTGACGGCCGCTAATGGGTGACCGCTGCCTTCCGGCGGTCCTCCATCATGGCCAACGGAAGGTCGTCAGCTGGTCGACTCTCCGGATCAAGACGGGCACCATTCGCACTAGCTGGATCGGCACATTCATGCCCAGGTTCTCGATTCTTCTGCCACCATCTGAAGGAAAATGTCCCGGCGGGAATCCCTTCGCGCCGGACATGTTTGATTACCGCTCGTCGAGCACGTTCAACTATTTTAGCGAGTTGAACCCTGAACGCCGTAAGCTCATCACGGCGCTTCAGGAAGTCATCACGGCTGGTAAAGACCTGGACACACTCCTCGGCATCAAGGGCGAATCGCTCGACGAGGCCATCGAAGCGAACAAGCGTGTGTTCGAGGCGCCGCTCATGTCCGCCATGCAGCGCTACAGCCCCGGGGTCATGTTCAAGTCAATGGACTTTGCCGGCCTGCCTACGGGCGCTCAGCGTCGCCTCCTCGAAAATGGCATCATCGTCTCCGGCCTGTTCGGCCTCCTGCGGCCGGACGACCTCATACCGGACTACCGTCTTCGCATCGATGCGGTCATGCCGACGTTAGGAAAGGTTTCTCGCTACTGGCGCCCCTTTATCAGTCCACTGCTTAATGAGGCGCTCAAAGGGCACATCGTGTGGAATCTGCTCCCCTCGTCGCAGAAAGAAGCCTGGGACGACACCCATGCGTACGAGCAGATGATCGAGCTCCGCTTCTTCGATGAAGAAAACGGCGAACGAAAGCTTATTACCCACGGCGTTAAACCCTTGCGCGGACAGATGGTCAATGTTATCGTCCGTGAGGCCATCGAGCGAATGGAAGACCTCAAAGATTGGGTGCATCCCGCCGGTTATGTATACGACGAGGCGGAATCGTCCTGGGACGAAGCCACCCGGACGGGGAGCGCCACCCTGGTTCGCCGCCTCTGACACGTGATGGTCCCCATGGCGCCACGTCCCGTGGTTATCGGTATCGCAGGGGGCTCGGGCTCGGGTAAAACAACCGTCCTCCGACATATCGTCGATGCACTGGACCCCGCTCTGATCGCGATCATCGAGCACGACGCCTATTACCGCGACATCAGCCATCTCCCCCAGGATGTGCGTCGGGAGGTCAATTTTGATCACCCGGACGCGCTGGAAACAGAGCTCCTCCTCGAGCACCTTGGCCGGCTGATGCAGGGGTTTGCTATCGAGAAGCCCACTTACGACTTCCAGCAACACAGTCGCCGGCTGGAAACGGTCCGTATCGAACCACGCCCCGTCCTATTTATCGATGGGATCCTGGTCCTCGCCGAACCCGATCTGGCCGAGTGCCTGGACATCAAGATCTATGTCGATACCGACGATGACATCCGCCTCCTGCGCCGCATCAAGCGCGACCTGAACGAGCGCGGCCGATCCATTGACGACATCCTGTTCCAGTACGAACACACCGTCCGCCCGATGCACATCCAATTTGTCGAACCCTCCCGCCGGCGCGCCGATCTCATTATTCCCCGCGGTGGACATAATCGAGTCGCTATCGACCTGGTGATCGCACGCATCCGCGCCCTGCTCGCGTAACATGCCGGCTGTCCCGCCGTATCGCCGTTCGTATCCTTTTGCCGCACCCACACTCGCATGATAGGAGCGTTACGATTGGCCCATCAGCGTCTCATCGGCCCCGTACAACGGTCGATGTACCGCCTGTTACTCGCCACTACCCGTCCCAACCCGTGGGACCGCTTCACCTTCGATGTGCCTCTCCACGCGTACGGGGCGGGCTCGCTCCATCCCTTTTCCTGGTATTTCTCGGGGCAACTGGAGACCACGGCACACACGGTCAACGACGTGTCCGATTGGTTACAGGGCTGTACGTATCGACGGGACGACGAGCAGTTTAATTCGACGGATCACTGGCAACACCCCACTCATTTCGAGCGCCGGCGGGAGGGTGATTGTGAAGATTTCTCGTTATGGACCTGGCGCAAACTCGTTGAAATGGGCTGCGACGCCGAGTTTGTCGCCGGTTGGATGCGCGTGGGATCGGTAACAGTCGGGCATACCTGGGTACACTACCGCGATGCCGGTCAGACATTTATATTCGATCCCGTCGTTCGCGATCCGCGCGAAGTCGTTCGTCCGGTCGAGGCCGTGGCGCCGGCCTATATCCCGCAAGTTTCCGTGGATCAGGCCTTTCAAGGCTACGTCTACGGAGGCTACCTGACGGCGCTCCACACACGCTGGAAAAACCGGGCCTATCCTTTAATCGCGCGGGTCGAGACGTCTCCGGCGTGAAATAGCACTTCTCCTTCGGTGGTGCGTAACCGTAATGCCCCCAAAGGAGAAACGCCCACGAGCACACCCTGGCGCGTACCCATCCCGCCGGGGAAACGAATTTCTACGCGTTCACCCCGCTGATGCATGCGGGCCTCGTATGACGCCAGAAGCCGGTTCGTCGCCGCCTCGTCGCCGAGAGATGCGTACATCGTTTCAAACACGTACAACACTTCCGCCAACAGGGCATCGCGTGCGATAAATCGGCCCGTTTCGAGCAGCAGCGAGGTGGCGGTGTCGGCAAGTTCTGGGGAAAACTGCTCCTGGTTTACGTTGATGCCGAGTCCCAATACAATGAAGTCGGGTGGATGTGCGGATCCGCCGCTCTGGCTTGATTCGAGGAGAATCCCCCCGGTTTTTTTCCCCGCGATGTAGAGATCGTTCGGCCACTTGAGGGCCACTGAGAGGGGTGTGGTCAGGGCGTCGATGGCCTGCGCCGCAGCGAGGCCGGCCAGCAAGGGCAACACGCTGATCCGGTCGAGTGGCAATGCAGGCCGCAAGACAAGCGAAAAAAGCAGATTTTTCCCCGGGTCGGCTTGCCAGACGCGACGATGTCGGCCTCGACCGGCCGTCTGGTGATCGGCCACCACAAGGGCGCCCGCCGGCGCTCCGGCCCGGGCCCACTGCGCCGCGGCCTCGTTGGTTGAATCGACCGTCTCGTAGACGCGGAGGGGGCAACCCATCCCCCGGCAACGTGTGAGCGCGCGCCAGGCGTCTGGAAGTGGTGTCGCGTATTCAAAGTGTAGCATCGGGAAGCCAGGCGCTGCGCGCTATTCTATACGGAACTGTTCAGAACGGGCCGGGTGGGCGTATCTTGGCGCCTGGAACGATTGTTGGGGTCGGTACCAAAAAATGAGACATGGCGTCTGAAGGACGCAAGAGACGCAGATGAATAGGTCGTGGTTTCTTGGGATATCGATAGGATGGGTGGTTCTGGTGCCGCAGACAGCGCCGGCGCAGGTCGGTTCGTTGCAGCCCAACGTGCAATCGCAATTGCATCGCGCGGAAACGGCATGGCGCACGGGAGGAAGCCTGCTGGAAGCCAAGGTCCGCGCGGACGAAGTGCTTCGCGCCGAACCCGATCATCCCGACGCGCTGAAGCTCCGTGCCGATGTACTGCTGGCTCTGAAACGCTACGACGAAGCCCTGCGGGATGCCCGTCGGGCGACCGAGTTGGACCCCACCGATGGCCGCGCCTATTGGATTCTGGCAGAATCGGCCCGGCTCTCCGGAGACCTATCGATGGCGCGCGAGGCATTACGCGAAGCGGCCGGCCATATTACCGACGATAATGCCGAATTCCATGTCCTGCTTTCGGGTGTTGCCATGTACGTGGATGAATTGGAACTGGCCGAGTCCTTTGCTCGCGTAGCCCGCGCGAAGGGGCCCATGCACGCGGCCGCCCACTACCAGCTCGCGCGTGTATTCCTGCTCCAGGGCCGGCTGGACGATGCCGCGACGATTCTGGTGGGAGGGCTCAATGAGCAATTCCTGGATCCACGCTTTATCCGAGAAGATGCCGCCCTTCGAGCGCTCGTCGACCATCCGGATCTGGCAGCGGCGATGGCGGACGATTAGAGAGTCAAAGTGGAAAATTAATACTTCGGACACTTTTTGTAGCTCGACCGTTCCTGACGATCAGGCCCCTCCTCGATTCGAGAGCCTGCCCCGTACTTGATACGGGGAGGGGCCTGA
>JAWXAX010000040.1 GCA_034439735.1 Rhodothermales bacterium
TAGGGGATGCGGCCGTTGGGAGTGTGGGGTGTTTCGCGGGGGCCGAGGAGGCGGTGAAGCCGGCTCAGGCGGTCGCAGTCGTTTGCCAGCATCTCTGCCTGGGAGCCCGGGGCGCCGAGCTTGATTTTGAAGACGAAGAAACCCTCTTCGAGCATGGCCTCGATGTCGGCATCGGTGGTCGAGTAGGTGACGATGGGCACGACGGCGACGCGGGGGTTGTGAGCGGCCAGCGCCGGCCGGGAGAAGGCCGGCAGCAGCGTGTCGAACCGGTCGATGCCGTGCAGCCGGACATACAGCCCCCAGGCGGCGAAGTCGACGGCGACGAGGGCGTTCAGGGTGAACGTCGTGCGCAGGTCCGGCCGCCGCGTGAGGGAGCAGGCGTAGCGGTGAACGGGCTCGAAGAGGGTGTCGAACAGAGCGAAGGGATCGGCGAAGGTCTGGCCTTGGAGGAGCGTCAGGGCATAATCAGTCAGGGCGAACATCAACGCGTTGCCACCGGCTTCGGAGTGGCCGGCGAACACGCGGGCGTCCGACCAGAGCACGCTCTGGGTGCCGTAGCCGGTGCTCTTCTGGCCGCCGGCGTCGGTGAGTTGCACTTCCGACTGCCACAATTCGGTCACGTACCCGCCCTTGAATCCGAAGGGCTGCTTCAGGGCGGCGCGTTCGAACCGGGCGTTGGTGGAAGCGATGTGCATGGATGGGGAGGCTGGAGAGTCAGGGAGATCTCATGCAACCCTTCCCGCCGGCCAAGGTTTGCGCCCTGCCCCACTACCGAGGAACACCTATGAGTGACATCAATCCAACCCAGACCCGCTACGGCGATCGCGCGGAAATCCTGCCGCCGGAGCCGGATGCGCCAAAGGGCAACGCCTTCCGCGTCCGCGCGGCCGACGGCGACATCTACTACGCCTATCGCTTCCCGCATCCCGCCGTGGCGGCCTCGGTGGTCGTATTCGATCGATCGCGGGGCGCTTGCCTGCTCATCCAACGGAGCTTCGATCCATTCAAGGGCTATTTTGCGTTCCCGGGTGGATTTCTGGATGTCGGCCGTGAACGGATCGAAGAAACCGCCGCTCGCGAGTTGCTCGAAGAGGCCGGCGTCACCGTCGATCCCGCCGAATTGAAACTCGTCGACGTGCGCTCCGACCCCCAACGCGACCCACGCGATCATGTCTTCGACATCGCCTACTTTATTGCCGTCGACCGCGTCGATGCCAGCGCGCTGGATGAGGCCTCGGACTACCACTGGGCCACTCCCGCCGAACTCGACGCCCTCCCGCTCGCCTTCGACCACGCCGAACTGTGGAAGCATGTGAAGGCGGGGGCGTTTTGAGTCGCGGGTTCCGCGTACCTCACCCAAATCCTGTAACCTGCTACCATCCCCTGGATCCATTCCCGTTTTTTCCCTAGGTTCGTCCGATCATTCATCTATCTCCCCATTTGCTATGTATGACATTGGCGCAGCCGTCGTCGGGACGGGATTTATCGGGCCTGTCCACGCCGAAGCCCTGAAGCGGCTTGGCATCAACGTGACGGGCATCATGGGCAGCACCGCGAAGAAGTCGAAGACGGCCTCCGAGGTACTCGGGTTGAAGAAGGCGTATGCCTCGTTCGAGGAGGTATTGGCCGATCGGGATGTCCACGCCGTCCACCTCGCGGTGCCCAATGTGCTGCACTACGAGATGGCTAGCCGGGCGCTCGCCGCCGGCAAACACGTTATGTGCGAAAAGCCGCTGGCGATGACGGCCGATGAGTCCGCCAAGCTGGTGGCGCAGGCCGCCGCCTCCAGCCTCTCGGCCGCTGTCTGTTATAACCTCCGCTTCTACCCGCTCAACCTTGAGGCGCGCGCCCGTGTTCGGTCGGGCGAATGCGGGGAGGTGATCTCGGTGGTCGGCAGCTACGTACAAGACTGGCTGATGTACGACACGGATTACAACTGGCGCGTCCTGGCGGACCAGGGTGGCGCGCTTCGGGCGGTGTCGGACATCGGCACGCACTGGATGGACCTCGTCTGTTCGATTACCCACCTCGAAGTGGAAGCCGTGTTTGCCGACCTGAAAACGGTGCACCCCGTTCGAAAGCGCCCCCGGGGCGAAATCGCCACGTTTACCGGCAAGATGGGCGAGCCGCGGGAAACCGACCCGGTTGATATCACGACCGACGACTGCGGGGCGGTCCTCCTCCGGTTCAAGGGCGGTGGCCGCGGCGTGCTCTGGGTATCTCAGGTTACCGCCGGCTGTAAGAACCGTCTCCGCTACGAAATTTCCGGGACGAAGGGCGCCATGTCCTGGTCGAGCGTAACGCCCGACGAACTCTGGCTCGGCCACCGAAACACGCTGAACGAGTCGTTCATGAAGGACCCCTCCCTCATGAGCGACTTCGCCCGGCCGTTCTCCAACTACCCTGGCGGTCACAACGAGGGCTACCCGGATACCTTCAAGCAGTGCTTCCGCGCGTTCTACGACGCCATCCGCGACGGCGTGCCGGCCGAAAAAGCCCTCTACCCGACCTTCGCCGATGGCCACAAGGAAATCGTCATCTGCGACGCCATCGTCGAAAGCAACCGCGAACAGCGGTGGGTGAGGGTTTAAGGTGTAGAAGTTCAAGGTTAAAGGAGCCGCGGCACGACCTGAACACCCAACACCATTAAACCTTAAGAAACTGTTGAGATTTGCGTTTTGCATAATGAGCAAGTCATCCCCGCGCAGGCGGGGACCCAGAAAAATGCCAGTCTGATGGCTGGATTACTTCGTAAGTCGTTTCGCTCGTTTCCCGCCTCCGCGGGA
>JAWXAX010000041.1 GCA_034439735.1 Rhodothermales bacterium
ATACGTATCAGGAGCGCGTGCAAGAACGCTTCACGGAGCGTGCCCAGGCTTCCTATACGCCGAGCCTCAAGCCACCCGAGCCCATGATGGAGCCCGAGACGGACCTCACGTGGGATGGAATTCTGGAGGACGACCTCAAAACGCTACGGGAACTGATCGACAAGACCAAACGGTCGGATGAGGATCACGGCTGATCGCCGACCCGAACACCAGGTTTGAATTTCCTTCAGCCGGCCCCGTCTTCGAGGCCGGCTGATTTTTTAGCGGCCATGCTCAACGAGCCGGCCCGACAGCCGCCGCCTGTACGCCGAACGCAGTGAGATCGAACTCCCCCGCCACGCCCCAGCCCTCCGGGCGCTGTACATCGGCGAGGACACGCCGGGGGTGGGGCTGAATCCGATCGGTGGTTGAATTCGAGAACCGCATCCAGGTGTCGAGGTCGTTACTGGGCATCTCAGCGACGAAAAAAATCGCATCCTCGTTCCCTCGCCGCCCATACACGTTCTCGGTATAGGTATCCGGGTTGTCGAGCGGTGGGGTGCCCTCCACACGGATCTCCTGTGCTCGCGATGGTCCGATGCCGTTGTTGATGAGCAGATTGCGATAAAACACCGTTCCTCCTGAGGCCGCTCTACCATCGCCGTGTTTATATCGGATGCCGTCCCCTTCGTTGGAATAAACGGTGTTATGCTCGATCCTGTTGTTGCTTGCCGCCTGGATCTGAATGCCGCTTCCGGTGCCGTCCAGAAGTCGGGTACCATACACCACGTTGTTGCGCACGACATTATCGGTAGATTTGAACTCGACCATGATGCCAGCTTTTGTATTCCCTACCACCAATGACTCCTCCACGATGTTGTTTGTATTGTTGATATCGAGCCAGATTCCCGGGCCCAGGTTGTAGGCGGCGTAGTGCCTCCGGATCGTCGTGTAGGTGGTCTCGACAAACTTGCCGCCGCCGGCCTCCCAGCGCGCGTCATACCCCTTCCAGTTGTTGCCCACACTCCGGTTGTCTTCCAGCAGAGAGTGGCTCGTCCGGCTGCTCCATCCCATCTGACCGTTGTACATGGACCAGTTGCCCCTGAACGTTTGCTGGTGCCCTCCAACCATGATCCCCAGCCCGTTACACCATGCAACCAGGTTCTGCTCCACCTGCCACCGGCTACCTACCGACTGGAAACAGCCGTTTTTCCCGGAATTTGGCGCATGCAGGAAGATCATTCCGATGATACGGACATGGTGAACCGCCGAGTCCGCCCCGGTGAGCAACATCGGCCGTAATCCGGTTTCGATCGACAGGCTATCGGGCCGGCGGGACTCCCGAAAACGGGTCACTATCCGGCGGGGGGCTTCCGGTTCACCATCGACCCAGAACGCCCCTGGCCGCAGGTTCTCCCGGGCGTAAACCGCCCGCAACGGCAATCCATCCACCACGATCAACTCGGGGCGGAATACATCCTGTGGACGGTTTTTGGACCGATGCATCGGAAGCGACGCCGTCCACGCACGTTCCCAGTCGTTCTCCGAGGCCATCCAACCGTCTTGCGCCACTTCGGCGCCGCTCACGACGACCGCTTCTCCGGGGTAGGCCGCCAGCGTGATCGGCCTGTCGGCAGTTCCTCCTTTTTGAAACAGCACCGATTCACGATACACGCCGGCACGGACGAGCACCGCATCCCCTGCACCGGCCCACTGCAGGGCGAAGGCGATCGTACGGCAGGGTGCCTCTTCGGTACAGGCTCCCGTATCGGCGCCGGCGCGTTGGTCAACCCATACGAGCCGCCCCTGTGGACTGATTACCCGCCGCAGGCTGTCTATCTCCACAATCGGGGAAGCATGCCAGGGGGTTTGAGCGACAAATCGGGTGACCAGGGCGCCGGCGGGTTCAGGCGCCCGATCGAGCTGCGGGGGTGGTACCACCTGCGCTTGACAGGCCGAACACAGGAGTCCCAGGCACAATCCCACCAGAAGCGTGTATCTTGGGTACATCATTCTCTTTGTACTATCCCTCAGGGGTAAGAAGGCTAACGCTCTTTCGGCCGTTCCTCACAACCGAATCAACGGAATCATTCACTCTATCGTATCGACGGCATATCAACTAGTATGATTTCGATCGACAGATCGTCAAAAAAACAGGTCCTCGAGCAGCTGAAGGAGCAACTACGCTACGCCCTCGCAACGGGTGCGTTTCCGATTGACTCGCGTATGCCTTCGACACGCGTCCTGGCCGCCCAGCTCACGATCTCTTTTCACACCGTTCGCAAAGCCTATCAAGATCTGTCCGAGGAGGGGCTGCTCGAAGCTGTTCAGGGAAGCGGCTTTCGCGTCCTCGAACGGGTCGCACCGAATACGGAGGAACGGATGGAAAAGGGGGCCTCGATCGTACACGATGCACTCCAACAGTTGCTGGGGTTGGGACTCGAGGAATCGGAAGTCGAGTACTTGCTTGCCGAGCAGTTTTCGGTACTCGAGAAGGCTAGCGAGCGGCCGCGGGTGCTGTTTGTCGCCACATACACCGAAATGGCGGAAGCCTGTGCGGAGGTCGTTTCGCATACCCTCCAAGTGCCCGTCGAAGCCGTCTCGTTGCGAGCGCTGAGCCGGGAGTTGGACACCGAGTACGCGATCACGCCGCATACGCTGCTTCGCGAAGCCATGGACCGGCTTCCGCAAAGCGACGTAATCGGCGCCACAATCTACCTGACACCCGAAACACTCGACCGGGTCGCGCGCCTGCGTGCTCACGAGACGCTCGGCGTGGTTAGTTATTATGCTGAAACGATTCCGCATCTCATGAAGGAGATCCAACACCAGACCGGCTTTGAAGGACAGATACTCGGGGCATCCATTGAACAGGGCGCGCGCCATATATCGCAGCTCACCGGCCAGTTCGACGTTCTGGTATACACACCAAAAAGCCGGCGCCGGCTGCTCCAGGTTCGCCACGACATTCAGCATCTCCTCTCGCCAATCGGCTGGTATATCGCACGCGACTCGATCGACGCGATCAAAGAGATGCTCCCTTCCTGATGGGTAGTCCTGTCATTCGATCGACCTTCCGGAAATATGCTCTTCGAACGCGGCAGCGACGCGCTCGCGCTCTTCGGCTTCGATCTGGTCTGGATACTTCACGCGCGCGTGGTGCATGCCCACCAGCAGCGAGAGAAAAGTCTCTTTGATGATCGTCAGATCACTAAACGTAAGATCGGTCTCATCGAGTTGCCCGTCTGTCATGCGGGCCCGAAAAATGGTGTCGATGAGGGACTCGAGCCGTTTATGAGTCGGTTCCGAGAGGCTTCGGCTGGCGGCCTCAACCGAGTCGGCCAGCATAAGTATGCCGGTTTCGCGCGACTGCGGTCGGGGGCCAGGATACCGAAACTCGCCTTCCTGAACGGATTCCAACAGGCTGTGTTCTTCTGCTTTTCGATAGAAATACTCGATCAGCGTGGTCCCATGGTGCATCGGGATAAAATCCAACACGCGGATGGGGAGGTTGTGTTGCCGGCCGATCTCGAGGCCCTCCTTCACATGGCTGGCGATGATCAGCGCGCTCATGCGCGGTTTGATTTGATCGTGCGGGTTTTCGTTCTTCCGCTGATTCTCTACAAAATACTCCGCCTTCGGCATCTTCCCGATATCATGGTACAACGCGCCGACCCGCGCCAGCAACGCATTGGCGCCAATCGCGTCGGCGGCCGTCTCGGCCAGGTTGGCGACCTGCAGGCTATGACTAAATGTCCCCGGTGCACGCGTGCTTAATTCCTTGAGCAGGGGCCGGTTCGTGTCCGATAACTCGAGTAGCGTCAGATCCGTCGTGATGTCGAATGCCCGTTCGAAGATCCAGAGGAGCGGCAGCGAGACGATCAACATGAGCGAGTTGATGCCCACGCGGATCATCTCCTCCCCGAACAATCCCGGCGGGGTGTCATACATGAGCCACGTCGCTCCGAGCACCAGGCCGTAGCCGAGGAAAACCATGCCGGCGCTCAGGAAGATCTGTCCCCGGTTTTTGATGTCACGCACACTGAAGACGGCCAGATTACAGGCAAATATCGTCGCGAACGTAAACTCAAAGTCATACCCTAACAGGTGGCCGCCGACCAGCGCCAGCGTCAAAAGCCCGAAGAGCGCCACGCGAGAATCGAACATGACGGTGAGCATCACAGGCGCCACGGCGACGGGGACGGCGTACATCCCGAAGAGCGGGTATCGGATCGCGATCGCGTACGAACCGATGATCCCGGCGAACAGCAGGGCGATGAGGAGCACCTTTCGGTTGTCATCGTAAATTTGCCGTCGCAGCGAATAGAGATAGAGGAAGAACAGGAGATGGGTCGCAAGCGCAAGGAAGAGCTGGCCCAACGCCAGTTTCCAGGGCAGCTTCCGGCCCATCCGTTCCTGCTGGGCGCGTTCGAGCGATGTGAGCCGGCGCTTGATCTCCCGCGTCACCTTTTCGCCGTTTTCCACGATGATGCTGCCGGCTTCCACCATGCCGCGCGTGGGCGAGATCCGCTGCTCCTTGCGCTGCCACTCCCGCATCGTCTCCGCGCGCAGGTAGGTGAGGGAGTGCTGGAACATGGCGATAAAAAGTGCCTCCCCCACACCCACATAGTCGGGATTGTTGGGGTATTGCTTTGAGAACTCGTCGCGTACCAGCAGAAACGCCTCATTCAGACCAAACAGACTCTCTTTTCGTTTGGTTCGGACCACCGACTCCGCCTCGTCGCGGATATAGATTTCATCCGTATACACGCTGTCGATGGGCACATCGAGGATGCCGATAGACAACAACTGGGCGCCTACACTCCACGCCTTGCGAACGAGCAAATCGTCCAGCCGGTTGCCGCGCGCCCGCCTTTCGGCGAGATCCGGATGCCGCTCGGCGTAGGATTGCACGAGCAACTGCCACTGGTTCGGGGTAAGTTTGACCCTCGCGTTACGTCGCACCTCCAGATAGGCCATCGAGTCCGGCACAGCCATCTCGACTCCGCCGGCGCGCTGACCGAGTTTAAACCGCGCATAGGCCGCAAACACGCGATCGAGGTGCAGGACGACGGTGTCTCGCTTGACCGCCATCCGTGCGGAGGCATCGAGGACTTCCTCGAAATACGGGGGGGTCGTGAATCGTACGTTCCGGCGCTCGCTCTCGATAACCTCAGGATCTTTGGCGATCGCAAAATCAAACGGCGCTACCAACGTCTCCAGCCGCCAGAAGTCGCCCTCCGCGAGGGTATAGTGATAAAAATCACCCCGGGGAAAGGCGAGATAGGTCAGCGCCACGAGGCCGAGGAATATACTTCCCTTGACGATGAGGTTGCGCTGCTGAAGGCGGGGATCCTCGAGCCGGCCACGTTCAAGCCGTTCGCCAACGGGGCGAATTCTGGGCCGGCTCTTGAAGACGTTTTTAATCCACCCCATCGTGGCGTTGCATGTTTTTGGGTTTGCGTTCCCGGTTATGTGCGCATGGAAGACTGTAGGGTATGCCAGATGGCGCGCAATGATCCAAAAACCAGCATGAGCGCTACACCTATTGACGTGTACCAGGGCCACGCAATTTCCCGTAGGCCTGTTGCCGGCGCCTCTTTAAACCACAGCATCAACCACCCGCCAGCCGGATCGTACCGCACACCGCCAACAATCGCAATCATCAAACCGACCGTGACCACAAACGCGGCGATCGCGTCCGCCTGAACCGCTTTCCGTTGAAGCAGCCCCAGCGCGAATAACCCGAGCATGCCGCCGTACGTAAACGACGCCACGGCCAGGCCGAGTTCGACGACCGGATCTGTTCGCTCTTCAAACAGGCCGGCGAAGCCGACGAAGATAATGCCCCAGATGAGGGTGAAGAAGCGCGCCATACGCAGCGCTTGATCGTCATCAAGTCGTTTGCCCGAAAACCGCTCGTACAGGTCCATCATGGACGACGAAGCCAGGGCGTTGAGCGACGAGGACAGGGTGCTCATGGCGGCCGCCACGATGCCGGCCAGGATGAGACCCGACACCCCGGGCGGCAGACCTTCGATGATAAACCGGGGGAAGACCTCATCGGCCCGGGTCAGCCCCAGTTCGGCCGGCGATGCCCCATCGTAATAGGCCCAGAGCAGCACGCCGACCAGCAGGAAAAGCGTGAACTGCACCATCACGACCAGGCCGCTACCAATCAGGGCCTTGCGACTATCCTCCAGCGACCGGCAGGCTAACAGGCGCTGGACGATGAGCTGATCGCTGCCATGGGATGCCATGGAAAAAATGGCGCCACCTATAACTGCCGTCACGAAGGCGTATTGTTCGGTCACCCAGTAGGCAAACGGCCGGCCCACCTCCAGATTCAAGATCTGGAGCTTGCCGGCGTCTGCCGCCCGCGCAAACCAGTCCGCCGGAGCCTCCTGTAGCAATACGAGTAACGCCACGAAGGCGCCGCCCAGGTACACCCCCATCTGAATCACATCGATCCAGATTACGGCCTTGATGCCCCCGATGATGGTGTAAAAGATGGTAAAAAGACCAATTGAGAGCGTGATTTCGAAGTAGGAGAGCGAAACGCCCGAAGCATCCGCGATCAGCTTAATGGGGATTGCGGTCGCGAAGAGGCGTACCCCATCGGCCAGCAACCGGGTGCACAGAAACGTGACCGAGGCTACAGCCTGGGTCTGCCGACCGAAGCGCTCCCCCAGGAAAGCATACGCAGTGACAAATTCGCCGCTGGCGTACCGGGGCAACATGATCACACTCACGGCGATCCGGCCAATGAGATATCCCAGGGTAAGTTGGAGGAATGTCATCGTGCCGGCATAAGCCACCGCCGGCACTCCGATCACGGTAAGGGTGCTGGTCTCCGTCGCCACAATCGAAAAACAGACGGCCCACCACGGCAACGAGCGGCTGCCCAGGAAATAGTCGGTCCGGCTCGTCTGCCTCCCCCCGATCCAGGCGCCTATCCCGAGCACACCCACAAGGTATATTGCAATAACGGTATAATCTAGCGGGGTCAGCATGGGCCGGCCGGTTGGGTGAAGGCAAACATCATGGATGGGCGCTAGGATCGGGGATTGAGCAAGGCCAGCAGGCCAACCTGGTCCAGTATGGGGATGCCGAGCTTGACGGCGGCGTCGTACTTGGCGCCCGACGATTCGCCCGCGACGACAAAGTCGGTTTTTTTACTCACGCTTGAGGCCACCTTCCCGCCGGCCGCCTTGATGAGCCCCTGCGCTTCCGCCCGCCCCATGCCGGGCAGGGCGCCGGTAAGCACAAACGTCCTCCCGAACGCCGCGCCCTCCGGGTCGTGCGCCGGCTCCTCCTCCGGCAACCGGGACAGGTTCACACCCAGCGCGCCTAGTTCGGTAATCAGCTGCCGATTTTTGTCCACCATGAACCAGTCGACGATGCTCTCGGCGATGACGGGACCGATACCTTCGATAGCCAGCAACTCCTCCCCCGACAGCCGCGCCATGTCCTCCACGGAGCGAATCCGACTCACCAGCAATTCCGCCGTAGTCTTTCCCACATGCCGGATGCCCAGCCCAAAAAGTAGACGCGCCATCGGACGATGGCGCGACGTCTCGATGCCGTCGAGCAGGTTCTGCGCGCGTTTCTCGGCAAAGCCTTCCAGTCGCAACAACGCCTCGAGCGTCAACCGATAGATGTCCGCCAGCGTCCGCACCAGCCCCTCCTCCCCGAGCAACACGGCCATTTTCGCGCCCAGGCCTTCGATATCCATGGCGCCCCGGCTCGCATAATGCTCGATGAGGCGTATGAACTGCGCCGGGCAGTCCGTGGCCACGCAGTACCAGTCGGCCTCACCGTCCAGGCGCACGACGGGCGAATGGCACGCCGGACATTCGCTCGGAAATATAAACAGTCGCTCGGTTCCATCCCGCATGGCCTCCATAGGGCCCACAACCTGAGGAATGACGTCGCCGGCGCGCTTCACGAGCACTGTGTCGCCGATGCGAATATCGCGCCCCCGGATATAGTCTTCATTATGCAACGTGGCCCGCGAAACCGTGACGCCCCCAATGCCGACCGGCTCAAGAATGGCCTCTGGCTTCAGCGCGCCGGTTCGCCCCACGCTGATGCCTATACCCAGTAGCCGCGTCGTTGCCTCTCGCGCCGCAAATTTGTAGGCAATCGCCCACCGTGGTGCGCTGGACACATAACCGAGTACCCTTTGGTAGGAGTGATCGTCGATCTTGACGACGATGCCGTCGATCTCGTAGTCGAGCGTGTCCCGCTGTTCGGTCCATTGCGCACAGAGGGCGACGGCCTCATCGATTCCGGACAGGCGCCTGGCGTAGGGATTGACGGGAAAGCCGAGGCCGGCCAACCACTGGAGCCCTTCCCATTGTGAGGCGGGCGGTGGGACGCCGACAGTGGGACCAATCCCGTAGGTGTAAAAATGAAGGGGGCGGGAGGCGGTAATACGGGGATCGAGCACGCGCAGGCTGCCGGCCGCGGCATTACGAGGATTGGCGAACGGCTTGCCCCCGGCCGCAATGAGTCGTTCATTCAAGGCATCGAATGCACTCGTCGGCAAATAAGCCTCCCCCCTCACTTCAAGCCGGTCCGGTAGAGCCCCCTCCCATATGCGCCCGGCGACCGGGATGGAGAGGGGTATGTCCTCGATGGTGCGTACATGCGGGGTTATGTTTTCACCCTCCACTCCATTGCCGCGAGTGGCGCCCACAACCAGCCGGCCAGCGGCATACGTCACCGCCAGGGCCAAACCGTCGATCTTCAGTTCAACGACCACTGCGGGCGTCATCGTCTCACCGAATGTAGCCTCCAGGCCTTTCTGGCACCGCGAATACCAGGCGCGCAGTTCGCCCTCGTCGAACGCATTGCCGAGCGAAAGGAGCGGGACCGGATGGCGGACTTTTTCAAACTGACTGAGCGGCGCACCGCCTACCCGCTGTGTGGGTGAGTCCTCCGCTTGGAGGTCGGGAAAGCGCGCCTCAATGGTCTGAAGCGCGCGAAAGAGGCGGTCGTAGTCGGCATCCGTGGCGGCAGGGTCATCCTGCACATAATAGGAGTACGCGAGGAAGCTGACAGCCGGCGCAAGGGTATGAACGAGTTCCGCGGCTTCCTGGTGCGACAGGGTGCCAAGCCGCTCGTATTCCTCGACCGTTTCAAATCGCGCAATGAGCCGCTTCGCCTCCTCAGCTATCGCCATACGAGTACCCGGTGATGTTCGAAAGGATCATGTGACCCTCAGGGGCGAGTGTCGCGGCGCTCGGCGAGGAATACGAGCACCGAATCCCGGTTGATGACGACCCGACCCGAAGTATCCGCCGGCACAAGCGGATACGGATGACCTTCCAGCAACACCGTCATGTCCTCGAGACGATCCTCAACCGTGATCCGGTTTGCGAACGCAAACTGGAGCGTATCCCCCTGGTCGAGCCAGTACGGTCGCCGCAGATCCCGATCAACCTGCACCCGAAAAGGATCGAGCTTATTCCACTGAGCCACGACCATCAACGATAGGCTATCGCTGAGCCTTACCAGGGCCGGCGGCGGAGGCGTGGGCTCAGCGAACTCGCCGGCAGAATCCGTCCGGGCCGCCGCTTCCGGCATGGCCGCCCCATTCGTCCCGCCGTCCCCCCGGGAAGGGCGCTGAATGAACTGGATAAGCAGCGTAAGGCCGATTACAATGGCTGCGAGAGTGCCGCCCCACTGCACCATTCCCCGGACGCCGCTCGTGCGGAATAGTGTCTGGAGGAGCGACTGGAAGCCGGCGTGAATGGCTTGGGCGGCCTGCCTGACGCCCCGTTCGAAGCCGGATGCCGGGGCGAGTACCTGTGGACGAACGAGAGGGCTACTCCGGCTGCCGGCCTTTTCAGGTACACTTCGAGAAGGTGAAGATCTACCCCGCCGCGATACGGTAGGTGACCCGTGCGCTGATTCCAGATCCGACGCTATTTCCGACGCTATTTCCGACGCTATTTCCGCCTCCGTGGATGCATCGAGAACCACCGGCTGCCTGGGCTCGGGCAACGGAGGCAGGCCGAGCAGGGCGACAGCCAATTCTCGCCGATATACCCCGGCGATCGCCGCTTCAAACGACTGAAACAGCAACGCCTCATCGACCCGGATCGTCCGGGCATAACTCCTCAGAATGGCACGCTGGTAAACCTGATTAAATAAGGGGTGATCGAACAACGCCGTATGCTCAAATTGTTCGATCAGACTGAGGTTGATTTTGGTCGCCTGTTGAAGGGCTTCACGCGTCATTCCGCGATCCTCACGAACGGCGATCAGATCGTCCAGAAACGTCTGTACGGTGGGGGGAATGGGAGTGCCGACCATAGGGGGTAGCGTTTCGTAGAGGATCACCGCAGCTCGAAGCCCCGGAGCGCGGGCCTCGCTCGTATTCTAACGCCCGTCAATGATACGGATCCACACCGTTCTTATCAACCACCACGACCACACGAAAAAAGGCCTCCGAGGGGTGTCCGGAGGCCCTTTTTGTGACCAAACGATTTCAGACCATTCGATGGTTTCGTCGGGACGGCGAGATTCGAACTCGCGACCCCTTGCACCCCATGCAAGTGCGCTACCGGGCTGCGCCACGTCCCGAAACCGGTACTTCTCTGCAAACATACGCGACGTTTGTGGGGAATACGCTTCGTCGCGTCCCGAGCCCACCTTGCCCCGCGTTTTCAAAGCCGTTTTTTGAGGTCGTAGAGAAACTCCCGAAGTGCTAAAAGTTCCTTGCGAAACGCCTCTTTGTGATCAGGCGTATGTTCTTCCTGCGCGAGGGCCTTCCGGGCGCCTTCGATCGTGTATTTCTCCTCCCTCAAGAGGCGCCGTATCCGCTGGATGAACGCGACATCGGCCTCCGTATAAATCCGCCGGCCTGCTCTATTCTTCTGCGGTTTCAGCTCCGGAAACTCGGTTTCCCAGTAGCGCAGCACATGCTGCTCCAGACCGGTGAGTTTGCTCACCTCGCCTATGGAGTAGTAGAGTTTTCTGATGCCGGCTGCCATACGATATACGCCTTCTACGACATGGGAATTTATCGCAAAGTACGAATCTAAACAGGCTAAAGTACACTCCCCCATCTATATTCCAATGCTTGCGTTATCCTTTTTCTCAGAAGATTGACTTATCTCTCTACCCTATCTCGCCTACGCCTGTGTCCCTCGATCGAGCGAGCCCCCGCCCCACACACGACCTTGCTCTGCTGGTCGTCGTCCTGGTCTGGGGGATCAACTTCCCGATTCTGAAGCATGCCGTCACCGTCATGCATCCCTTCGCGTTGAATGTATTTCGTTTTTTGATTTCCACCTTGACCATGGGCGCAATCGTGTGGTCCAGGAGCGGTGGGGGCCGTGTCGGGATTTGGGAGTTGTTCAGGCGGCATGCCCTGCGCATCGTCGTGCTGGGGCTCATCGGCACGCTGCTTTACCAGTGGTTTTTTATCCTGGGCATCGCGCGGACTACCGCCGGCACGGCCGCGTTGATCATGGCCAGCGCGCCGGCGTGGACGGTGTTGGTGGGCCACCTCCGGGGCTATGAATCGACCAGTCGTATCACGATCCTCGGCCTCGCCGCATCACTTGGCGGCACCGCCCTCATCGTCTTCGCAGGGCATGATCGGATCTCTTTCGGCAACGAGACGTTAGCCGGAAACGTATTGATTCTGGGCGCCAGTATGATGTGGGGAACGTATACGGCGCTTGCGCGCCCCACCATTCGTTACATCCCCCCGCTTGAGTTATCGTTTGTGGGTTTGCTCGTCGCGATGCCCTTCCTATTGCTGCTGGGAGCACCTCACCTCGGCTCGATTTTGTGGGCAGATGTAACACCGGGCATTTGGCTCTCGATCCTTTATTCAGGCGCCCTATCGACAGGTCTGGCCGTTGTCGTCTGGAACGTATCGGTGAAACATGCCGGCGCGAACTACACCGCACTCTTCGGTAATCTGGTGCCCATTGTCGCGCTCGCGACCGGGGCTATTTTTCTGGATGAACCCATTACCAGAATCCAACTTGTTGGCGGCGCGATGGCCATCGGCGGCGTGGTACTCATGCGTCTCCATGGTGCGCGCGCGGCTTCTCGATCCCGCGATGAACCCCCTGAGTAAAGGCGTGATCATCCGATATGTCGTGCCGGCCCTCGCATGGCTGCTGGTGCTGTCGTCGCCGGCGCGGGCACAGACTACCCTATTCCCCATCGATCTGCCGGCCATAGAGTTCGCACCACGCTTTTATTTTCTTCCCCTGTCCGGGTCCTACCATGCCGATTTGTTGTATACCCGGCTGGCTTCGCCCGACGAACTGGATCCTGGCGCGGGGAGCAGCGGGCGCGTGGAGACCCTTCTCCTCGCCGCCGGCGTACGTTCTGTAGACCTGAAGACCTTCGACTTCCGCTGGCGCGCGGGGCTGATCGAGATGGACCTCGTGCGTACACCACTCAGCATCGGGCTCACGTTGTTTGATTTTAACCGGACGGGGTGGATGGACACGGACTTCCGGTGGGTCAACCTGCGTCTCGGGCCGTCCCTGCTCATCAGGTCCTCGCGGTTTTTCTTCTCCCTGCGCGCCATCGGCTCTGCCGGCCTGACGACGGTCAAAATCGGCTCCTTTCTGTACGACGGACTCGGACCGGAAATCCTCGCGCGCCGGCGCAGTTATGAACTGGGGTATGCGGGGGACCTACATGTCATGCTCTGGGAGCGCATTTCCATCCAGGCGCTGTTTTCTTATCGCACGATGCTTGGTGGAGGCCGGCCCCAGTTTTATCGCCTTTCCGGCGCGGTTGGTGGGCGACTCACACCGACCGTATCCATCCACCTCATGTATACCGTCGAGGACGCGAACATCGGCACCAACAACCTCCAGCAGGACGGCTTCGGTGGGCAGTTCCGTTTCGTATTCTAGCCGGCCGATCAGACGCCCAGTACCTGAAACTGCGACCCCAGCACGGGGTGTTTTTCGACCTCGATCCTGACGGGGAAGGCCTCCTTCAGCCGATCCAGATGTGTGATCACCAGGATCTTGTCGAAATCGTCCTTGATCGTCTGAATCGCGTCGATCATACTCTCGATGCCCTGCTCGTCCTGCGTTCCAAAGCCCTCGTCGATCCCCAGGGTACGAATGCGTACGCCTTTTCGCTCGGCAAGCAGTTGGGATAACGCGATGCGCAACGCAAAGTTGACGCGGAACGCCTCACCCCCCGAAAACGTCTCGTAGGGCCGCGCCGCGCCATGTTCGTCGGTGATGATGATGTCGAGCGTTTCACGGGTCCCCCCGGTCTTTTTGTCCTTGAGCGTCTCGAGCCGGACGTGCATCCGACCGTCGGAGAGACGGTCCAGTAGTTCGTTGGCGCGCCGCTCAATTTCTGGGAGAGTTTCTTCTATGATGAGCGACGGAATGCCATTTTTTCCGAATACCGTGCGTAAGTGCCGATAGAGCCCGCGCTCCCGCTCGGCCTCCTGCAGGCCGGCTTTCGCCCGTTCGAGTGCTTCGCGATCGCGTCCGAATTGCTCGAGCCGAGCGTTTAATTCCCCGCGACGGACATCGAGTTCGCGGAGACGTAGGGCTACTCCTTCCCGATGCCGACGTTTTTCGACGGCATCGCGCTGCAAGGCCACTTTATCGCCTTCCTTCGCACGTACCATTTCGAGCCGATCGACCAGTAAGGCCCGTTCTTCCTGGATTCGGGTCAGACGGTTACCGAGCCGACTCCGCTGCTCGTCCCAGGCCGGCCGTTGCGTACGCGCGGCCTCGAGATCGCGGTATCCCTGGGCCGCCGGCGCGAGCGTCTTTATCTCCTGTTGCACCCGGTCAAACCGCATCGGGTCGAATCCGATAGCCTCGAGGTTGCCTTGCAAGAGCTCAATAGCGGCGCGCTGTAGGGCCAGACGACCACCTGGCTCCAGGTCCTGCCGGGCAGCCCGTTGTTTTTCTTCAGCCTCGACGATCTGCCGCCCCGCTTCCTCGTATCGGCGTTCAAGTTGATCCAGGAAGCGCCTGCGCTCCTCGAATTGCTGGAGGCGCACACGGTGTGCGCGTGCCTCATTCAGGGCTTTCTCGTCCACGACGATGGCGTCACGTTCCTCCAGCAACTGGTCGAGTGCATGTCGTTCGGCTTCGCCGAACGCATGGCGCTCAACGGTGCGCGCTACCTCTACAAGGCGATCTTCAATAGGATCGAACTCCTCCATGCGTTGCGTCAGGCTCTTTCCCTCGGCCTCCACACCGGCGAAGCGCTCGGCAACCGCCGTCAGCGCCATCTGTTGCTGGCGAACCTGCCGATAGCGCGCCCGGGTCGCCTCGATCCTGTCCTGTTGCTGCGTCACCCATCGGCCGGCTTCCTCGGACTCGGTTTCGAGGGCCGTTTTATCCCGCAGATAACGCGCGGTCGCCGTTTCTCGATGGCTGGCAGTGAGGGGCTGACCACACGTGGGGCACTCCCCTTCCTCGGCCGCCTCGAGGGCGTTGAGCCGAGCCGTGAGGCGGGCGATTTCCGCCTCCAACGCCTCTATTGTTCCTTTTTTCTGGGTGAGCGCCTCGTTCTGGGTCTGGCCCTCCGTCGCAAGGGCTTCGAGGGCAGCATCGACGGCCGCTTTGGCGGCCAGTTCTTTCGCGAGTCGCGCCCGGGTAGTCATCCATACCTGGCGCTCGAGCTCGAGGGTTTTTCGCTGCGCGAACTGCCTGGCCAGCTGCCGTTGCTCCCCGATGAGGGCCTCGCGGAGGCCGACGAGCGCCTGTTCGAGTCGGTGAATATCCGTCTGCAGCCGGCTGCGACGCTCCGTATCGGCCAGCCGTTGATCGAGCGTTGAGGACGCGAGCCGCGCCTCCGCGATGCGCGTGTCGAGGGCGCTGCGCTCGCCGAGTTGCTCGGTCATCTCGTGCCGGCTGTCCTGGAGGCGTTTCCGCTCGACATCGAGCGCGTGAAGCGTCATCTCCAACGCGCCCGTGGCGTCGCGTAACTTGGCAGACAGTTGATCGACCTTTCTTTCCTCCGCCCGATGGTGTTCGCGTTTTTCGTAGAGCGCCTCAAACTCGTGCTGGAGGGTCTGAAGGTGCTGATGAGCCGTCTCGATCTCGTTCGCACGTAGCAGGAGTGCATCAGCTTCAGCGAGCTGACGATCGAGGCCGGCGGCGTTTTGAACGAGATGGGTTTCCTCATGGACAAGACGCTCGAGGGCTTCGCGGAGGGATGCGCTTTCTCGCACCCGGTGTTCGTATTCGTCCAGCCGGCGCGCACTTTCGGCCTCGGCAGCCGTGGCGGCGGAGAGCAGGGTCATCCCCTCGTCGATCTGCGCCAGCAGCTCCTCTTGATCCTGCCGGCAGCCGGCTTCTTCCTCCATGGCGCGGGATAAACGCGAAACCGTCTGGCTTTCGCGATCACACTGGTCCGAATACACCCGCTCCTGATCCCGCGCCGCCAGCGAGAGGCGTTCGTACGTATCCAGATTTAGAATGCGGGCGAGGATATCCTTTCGTTCGTTCGGACGTTTCTTGGTGAACTCGTCGGAGCGTCCCTGAAGCAAAAAAGCCGAGTTGATGAAGGTTGAGTAATCCAACCCCAGCAGTTGATCGAGGACTTCCTGTGTTTCACGGATCGAGGCGCGGGTGAGGGGCTTGCCCTGATCGTGCTCGCCTCCTTCGCCCAGAAGGTGGAGTTCGAGTTCCGGCTTGCTCGTCTTACCGGAGGCAGAGCGGGCATAGCCGCGTAGGACACGGTAGCGGACACCTTCGACATCAAAGACGAGTTCGACACGCATCCGATGGGCGCCGATTCGGAGCAGCTCTTCGTCGGGTTTATGGCTGCCGCTCGACTTGCGGGCCTCGCCCCAGAGCGCCCAGGTCATCGCATCCAGAAGGGCCGACTTCCCCTGGCCATTCCGGCCCGAGAGGCAGGCTACGTGGAATGACTGGAAATCCAGGCACTGCGTTTCAGCGCCGTAGCTGAGAAAATTGCTGAGGCGTAGCTCGACAGGTACCATGGGGTCTTCGAGAATCGACGCGCGTCAGTTGGGCGTCGCCGGCCGTGGGGCCTCCATCGCTCCCGGAGCCACGGCGTCGCCGCGGCCATCGATCCGGTTGAGCATGGGGAGCCGCTCGGAGATGTAATTCCAGGTGCTGGGTAATATGGCGGTGACGGTATGATAAAAGAGCGACGCATCCCGGGTGGCGGGAGCGGGAATGCCCACGAAGCCGAAGGCAAAAAATGTAAGACTGAGCACCAGCATGGCCTTGAAGCCCCCGATCGCGCCGCCGATCACTCGGTTCACGATGCCCAGTTTGAGCGCCTTGAGGAACGTCTCGAGTAGCCGTGAGACCGCATAAGCAGCCACCTGTACAACCAGGAAGATAGCGATGAACCCCACGATGGGCGCGAGCCCCGGGGAGATGCCGGCGTTGCCGGCCAGGCGATCTCCGACAGATTGCATCAGCTGGGCGGCAAAGACAAACGCGAAGACAATGCCAGCCAGACTGAATAGCTGGCGGATGCCTCCCGTAGAAAAGCCACGCGCCAGTCCGATGACAAGACCGACCAATATGACCAGATCCAGGCTACCCATAACACAAGCGACAGACGAGGAACATCAGGGGGGATGGCACGGCCTGGGGGGTCTGCCTGGCCGGCAGACTCCGGGCCGAGGCGCCGGGGTTTCACACCCCACTACGCCACCGCCCGGAGCATGAGTCGGCGCCAAAGTACATTCCTGGCCCTTCATCGCCAAATGAAATGCGAATCGATATCCTCTGGCCGATGGGCGGCGTGCAATTATTCGCGAAAAAGCGAATCGGCGAAGGCCTGTACGTGCGCCGGCGTCTCCTCATCGAGCGCATCGTATATGTCGTAGAAATCGCGGTAAAAACGCTCGACGGCGGCCGCATCGTAGTGGCGCTCGATGGAGCGGCCAACGGCGTCTTGCGCGGCCTCGTCGAGCGCCGCAGTAAAGCGGACGTACTGCTCGATCTGTTCGTCGTTCGCTTTTTCCGGCTGAAGCCCATCGGGCATCAGCGCCTGGAGGGAAAAGAGTTTGGTGGTTTGCGCCATAACGTGCGGGGATGGACCCCTGTGATGAGGCGGCGTACGGCGCGATGAACGAGCCGGCACGTAAGCCGCGAGCCAGAGTATGTTGCCTTTCTCCTGAACGACGATACCGGGGGACATCGTCGCATTCGCACGTCTGCCGGGGGGAGCACGCTTGCGGCCGGGACCTGGCCGTCGAGCGTACGACGTACACGAATGTCACCATATGTTCATCGTTCGATCACCTGTTCGTCGCAGCCCTCCAAGGGCGCGGAAAGACCGAACGATTTCGAGTCCACTTTCGGGACTCACTTCCTCGATTAATAATCGTGCCAGATCGCCCATTAAAGCAAATCGTCTTTGGGGTCGATAATTTGTTTTTGTAAATGGACTTTTTTCAAGGAGTTGCCCCACCCCACTGGAACCTGAACAACGAGGGTTACGTCATACCTGCATGCCAGTCTGAGACCGGCCAAGCGCCGGTTTTGGGCGACCCATCCCCCCGTTCTCAGTTCTTCTACGAATTCACCCAGCGAATTCGCCCAGCGAACACTCCCAGCGAACACTCCCCGCACATTGCCATCAGCTCAGGACGTCCGACGGATGACCACCTGCGTGTGAGCCTGCTCCGGGACCGATATTGTTTCTGTGACGCGTCGCTTATGTGACGAGTAGTTGGCGTCGACAGAAACGGGTAACGGGGCAGCACGCCGGCCACATTCTGTCGTCCGTTCGAAATGATTAAATAAAGAACTATGGACAACAACTCGTACCCCGTAAGCCGCGGATACTATCAGAACCTTCCCGCGCAGCAGATGGGCCCCCCCGATCCCCGCTTCATGGGCCCGATGTACGGCCGCAAGGAGCCGGACTCGAAAACGGCCTTACACGAGGCGCTGGAAATTTTACGCCTGGGTAAGTGGTATATCATCGGCATTACGGCGTTAGTGTTCATAGCCGTCACCATCTTCACGTTCACGATGGTGCCGGTCTTCCAGGCCAGCACGCTCCTGTTGGTGGACACGAAGGCGGGCACGAACGAGGAGAAGCTGGCGCCCGACTTTTTGAAAGGCGGCGTGATCGACCAGTCCAAACTCGACACGCAGCGCCTCTTGCTCCAGCAATCCACGGAAATCGCTCGCCGCACGGCGGACCGGCTCGTCGAGATGCGTACGCTCCCGGTTTCGGGCGCCCCGCTCGCGATTCTCGAACAGAGCACCTCGATCAGCCACCTGGCTCAGTTGCTCCAGGAGGAATACCTGGGCATCAAGCCGGCCGATAGTGAGGGTAGCGCGGATGCACTCATCATCAGCGCCAGTAGCAGCTCGGCCGAAGAAGCGGCCCTGATCGCGAATATGTACGCGGAAGAATATGTCCACCTTACCGAGGACATGAGCCGCGAACGCCTGACCGCCCAGCGGATCTTCCTCGAACAGCAGTTCGCCGAGAAGAAAATCGAGCTCGACGAGTTGGAGACCCGCCTCGCCAACTATATGAGCCGCGAAGGCGCCACCGCCCTGGACGACCAGGCCAAGTACACCGTCGCCCAGATCGCGACGATGCAGGCCATGCTCGAGGACGCCCGGATCGAGCGGAGCATGGGCGAATCCCAGTTGCTGACGCTCGAACAGGAGTTGATGGACATGCAGCCCCGCCTCACGAACCGTGTCGCCTCGACGGTGGAGCGCGAGCTCGAGCAGGCCCAGGAACGCATTGCCGACCTGGAAATGCAGGTGGATCTCATCTTCCAGAAAAACCCGCAGCTTCGGGACAACCCGGAAGGCAACCCCACTGTACTGGACATGCAGGCCCAGATCGCGCAGCTCCGCTCCCGCGTCCGCAGTCTGTCCGAAGAATATGTAGACGACCTCGTTGGATCAGGCGGCATCGACCCGAAGAAGGAAGGGTTGAGCATGACGTATCTGGCCGATCTGAAACGGAAAATCGCTGACGAACGGATCTCGATCAGCGGACAGCAAGCGAGAGTGCGCGGCCTCGAGCAACGGTTGCGCGAGTACGACGTCAAGCTTAAAACGATTCCAGGCACCTCGATCGAGCTCGCCAAGTTGGAGCGTCAGCAGAAGGCGGCCGAGGAGCTCTACACGATCCTTTCCCAGAAACTGGGCCAGATTCGCATCGCCGAGCAGTCCGAACGCGGCTTCGCCAAGGTCATTCGCAGCGCCGTCGCGCCGGAAGCGCCGCTGAAGCCCCGCAAGTCAGTAAACCTCGCCATGGGTCTGATGCTGGGCCTGATGCTGGGTATTGGCGCCGCGGTGGCCCGTCGGAAGCTGGACACCCGCGTCTATACACCGGACGATCTCACGGTGAGCGACATCAACATGATCGGCGTCGTGCCGGACATGCGGCAGCTTATTAAGAAGGAGTTTGGCAAACGCGCCAAGATCGACTTCGAGGGCCGCGAAATCAGCACGGGCCTCGTGGCCCTGATCGCACCGATCTCCCCGATCGCCGAAGCGTATCGCCGGCTCTACATCAAGCTTCAGTTCAGCCGCGACGACCGCGGCATCCAGAACCTGATGATCACGAGCCCGAAGGCCGGCGCCGGCAAGAGTACGACGGCGCTCAACCTCGCGTTTACAACCGCGCAAGCCGGCCGGCGCACGCTGGTCGTCGATGCGGACCTCCGCCGCCCGTCATTACACGACAAACTCGGCCTGCCCGAAGGGCCGAGCCTGCTCGAACTGCTCTCAGAAGATGAAAGCCGCTGGGATTCCGAGCGCTTCTTCACCGGGTTTGAAAATCTATATGTGATCACGGGCATCCCGGTCTCGCAGCCGGCTGAACTGCTCGGCTCCCGCAAGATGATCGACCTCGTTGAGCGTTTCCGCAGCGAGTTCGACATCGTCATCTTCGACACCCCGCCCGTCCTGGGCGCTGTCGACCCCGTGCTCCTTTCGCGCCAGTGCGACGCCGTCATCGTCGTCGCCTCGGCCGACGGGACGGACATGGACTCCCTCAAGCAGTCCATCGAAGAACTGAGAAGCGTGGGCGCCAATGTTATCGGTACAGTGCTTAATCGATTCGACCCGAGTAGCATGTACGGCTATCGAAACACGTACGGATATAGTTACGGTTCGAACAGTTACGTGGCCAGCTAGCCGCTGCATCGCGGGCGCAACTCCCAACGATCAGTCGTTTCACTCCTATCCTCGAGAGAATAATCATGCACAGACGTACGCGTCGTGCCAACGCGAATGCCACCGCATTCGCGTTGTGCATGCTTGTCGGTTTTTGCTCCCTGACGCCGGCCGTGGCCCAGCAGAATTTCGGCCGGATAGAGGATACACAGACCAACATCCAATCCTACTTTTATCACGTTGAACCCGGCTCGGCGACCATCCAGGTGTACGCGTTTGGCAAACTTCAATCGCCAGGCGTCTACATCATCGAGGAAGGCGAGAACCTGGGCTTCTTGCTGGCGCTTTCCGGAGGTCCTGTATTCGCGACGAACCCGGATTGGAGTCAAACGCCGACCGTGCGTCTGTTCCGGAACCGGGGAGGCGCGCGCACGCAGATCTTCGAGTCCACGATGGAGGAGATGCTGAACACCGCGTCCGAAACGCCCCTACTGCAGGATGGCGATGTCCTCACGATCGATGTCGAGCAACGCCGGCGCATGAACTGGCGTGACGTATTCACCATCATCAGCCCAATTCTGTCCACGCTTCTCCTCGTCGAGCGGCTTAGCCGATAAGTCAACCGCCATGATTTCCAAGCACGACCGGATCTTCGTCGCCGGCCATCGGGGGCTTGTCGGCTCCGCCGTCGTCCGCCGTCTCACGGCCGGCGGTTACGATCATATCGTCACCCGCACCCGTCAGGAACTCGACCTCCTTTCGCAGGCGGAGGTAGCCTCTTTTTTTGCAAAGGAACACCCGAACGTGGTGATCCTCGCGGCGGCGAAAGTGGGCGGGATTCTGGCGAACAACGCCTACCCGGCCGACTTTATCAGCGACAATCTGGTCATCGAGACCAATATCATCCGGGCCGCGTTTGGCGCCGGCGTCAAGCGGCTGATCTTCCTCGGCAGTTCGTGCATCTACCCCAAGCTGGCCCCGCAGCCGCTTAAGGAAGAATACCTGCTCACCGGCCCGCTGGAACCGACCAACGAGTGGTATGCGATCGCGAAGATCGCCGGCATCAAGTTATGCCAGGCCTACAGGAAACAGCATGGATCGGACTTTTTCAGCATGATGCCGACCAATCTGTACGGCCCGAACGACAACTTCGACCTCAAATCCAGCCACGTACTCCCCGCGCTCATCCGCAAATTCCATGAAGCGAAGGGGGTCAACGGCCTGCCGGACGCGGCCGTTCCCATCTGGGGATCGGGTAAGCCGCTCCGCGAATTCCTCTATGTGGACGACATGGCGGACGCCACCGTTTTTGCCATGGAGCAGCCGGCCGATCTTATCTATGAGACGGCGCCGGACGGCATCCTGAACGTCGGCGCCGGCTATGACCTCTCGATTCGCGAACTGGCCGAACTCGTGCGCGACGTTGTCGGGAGCAACAGCCCGATCGAATACGACGCGTCCAAGCCGGACGGCACGCCGCGTAAGTTGATGGACGTCTCGCGGATGACGAAGCTGGGCTGGACGGCCGGCACCTCGCTTCGAAACGGAATCGAACACGCGTACGCGTGGTTTCAGGATCACTATCTGCCCGTCTGAACAGGCACAACTGCGTTCTAACTGATTCTACACCTTCTATCCATCGTTTCTGTGTCATGAAAAAGAAATGTGCTTTGATCACCGGCATCACCGGTCAGGACGGCGCTTATCTGGCCGAATCGCTGCTCAAAAAAGGGTACGAGGTACACGGTATCAAGCGCCGCTCGAGCTCCTTTAATACGCAGCGCATCGATCACCTGTATGTCGACCCGCACATCGACAACGCCCGCTTTTTCCTTCATTACGGCGACCTCACGGACTCGACGAACCTGATCCGCATCGTGCAGGAGGTCCAGCCCACCGAGATCTACAACCTCGCCGCTCAGAGCCACGTGCAGGTGAGTTTCGAGACGCCCGAATACACAGCCAACGTAGACGGCATCGGCACACTCCGCCTGTTGGAAGCCATCCGCATCCTCGGGCTTCAGAACACGACCCGTTTCTACCAGGCGTCGACCAGTGAGCTGTATGGCAAGGTGCAGGCCGTGCCTCAAAGCGAAACGACTCCGTTTTACCCGCGTAGCCCCTACGCCGCCGCCAAACTCTACGGATATTGGATCACGGTAAACTACCGGGAAGCCTATAACATGTTTGCCTGCAACGGCATCCTGTTCAACCACGAAAGCCCGCTCCGCGGCGAGACCTTCGTCACTCGGAAGATCACCCGCGCCGTCGCCCGGATCAAACTCGGCCTCCAGAAAGAAATCTACCTGGGCAACCTCGACGCCAAACGCGACTGGGGCCATGCCCGCGATTATGTGGAGGGCATGTGGATGATGCTGCAGCAGGACCAGCCGGACGACTACGTGCTCGCGACCGGCCGCACGACGACGGTCCGTGATTTCTGCAACGCCGCCTTCGCCGCCGTCGGCATCGAGGTGGCTTGGAAAGGCGCCGAGGAAGCTGAAAAGGGCTATCGAACCGACACGGGCGAGGTGGTTGTTGAAGTCGACCCGCGCTACTACCGGCCGACGGAGGTGGACTTGCTGCTGGGTGACCCGACCAAGGCGAAAGAGCGACTCGGCTGGGAGGCTACCTGCACACTCGAAGACATGGTGCGCGAGATGGTCGATTCCGACCTCGACGCCGCACGGGATGAACTCACCCTCCGCGAACGACACGTCGCCTGATCGCTCCGCCTCGATGGACGCACCCGAGTCTGTTTCCCGCAGGCAATTCCTCCAGAAAGTGGGTACTCTGGGAGCGACGAGCCTCGGCGGCAGCCTGCTGCTCTCGTCGTGCACCCCTTCCGACACGTCAGCCCCGCCGCCGCTCGCGGCCGGCGGTGGGCCCACGCTTGTCGTCGATGATTTTTCCCGCGACGACGCACTCGGCCTGGGCAACGGATGGGAGTCCGTCAACCCGGGTTACTGGCGCCTCGAAAATCAGCGGATGCGCCGGCGTCTGGAGAATATCGGGGATCGCCGGCCGACCGACTCCTTCCCCTGGCACTGGCGTACCCGCGGCGATGGCAAGATACCGGTCTCGTACGACAGCTCGCTTCCCTATGGGATGATCTGGCGCCGCGACTGGTGGCTTCGCGGCAATTATAGCATCCAGATCGACTTCACCGTCCACGCCCTGCCGGCGTACGCCAGCGGCACCCTGAACCAGGAGGACCGGCCCGGTTACGCCCTGTTCGGCATCACCTTCGGCTCCGAGTGCCTCGGCGAAAGCTGGACGGGGAGTCAGGAGGGCGATTCATTCCTGGACCGCCTGATGCCCGGCAGCGCCGGAGACTCGGCGGCCTGGATGGCGGTTTGGACGGATGACGGTCGATTTGGGATCTACAGCCACACGTCCGACACGCTCAAGCCCGTCGATAGTCGGGCCGAAATCACAACCCGCGCCCCGCGCGCCGGCGACACCGGCTCGATCCTCCTCTTTGTCGACGGCACCGATCCCAGGTACGCGGCCATCGATGTCATGTTATTCTACGGCGACACCTGGCAGTCCATATCGCTACCCAATGTCAACCGCGAAGCCTACACGGAGGGCTTTTTCGGCATCGTCGGACGCGGCGGCCTGGACGTTTCGCTGGGTAAGATCACCCTTGCGCCCCGGGAGAACGAAGTACTCGACACCCCGCTCAACGAGTTACACGTCTGCTACCCCCTGCTCGACACCCTGCGCGTGTCCGACGGGATCTGGCGGTGCCGATTTATCGCCCTGTTCCGAAACGACGGGGGCCACGCCGCCATCCGCATCGCGGACACCGATACCCCCGTTGGCGGGTGGCAGAGCCTGCCTGCCGCCGGCGAGGCGCCCATCGTCAGTAACGCCTTTCGACGCCATACAGCAGTAATCGATGTCGTCCTCCCCTTTGATCCATCCACGGGTACCCAGTATTACACCGTCTGGCGAAACGACGTCAACCTCACGACCGATCCCCGGATTGGCACGGCCAGCGTGGGCGCCGGCACCGGGTTCATCGGCACGGTCCCGTCGAGCGGCCTGTATGTGGGCCGGCTGCCACAACTCACCGCCCCGTACCGGCTCTGCGGCCTGAGTTGCCATTCGATTCACGGGAACGGCCCCAATCTACCGCGCGCCGAGAAATACCAGGCCTGGTTCGTCCATGACCAGCCCACGCCCGAGGCGTACCTGCACCTCGAGGACTACAACTTCCAGGTGATGGTATGGGAGGACGACGTCTGGTACCTCGAGCTCATGTTTCCCCCGCCCAGCACCGACGACGCGTATAAAGTCATCACCACCACCCTCGCCGGCCCCACGACGCGGTGGCAGATGATGCGGCACTGGAACGTGGTCAACCCGGGTGACCATGACTACGGGATGGACGACGTAAAGGGCCCGGAGCAACGTCTGGTGCGGCTTCACGACGACCTCGGGCAGGACGCCGCGTATATGCGGCGTAACTTCCAGATCGTCCGCCACCTCATGAGCGGCGACGAGAACCCGGATGCCGAGGAGAATCCACGGCTGTGGCGGCGGTGGCGCTCGCCGGCCGGCGATTTTTCGCTCCTCATCATGGATGCTCGGCTCTGGCGCACCTCCCAGGACACCCGCATCTGGGACGACAACGGCTGGGGAGATAAGAATCATCTGTATGATCGGAGCGACCCGACCCGGACGCTGCTCGGCGAAGAACAATTCGCCTGGCTCCAGGAGCAACTACGTACCGATGCTTCGCCCCTGATCTGCGTCACCGGCATCAATGGCCTGCACACGATCTGGTCGGGCACCGAAAAGGACCCGGAGACCGGGCTCGCATTTAACCAGGACGACCGGGTGACGGCCGACTACGCGGGATGGGTGATGGCCGGGGCCGACCGTGTGCTCGAGCTGATGGGCGGACGCGACGGCGTCGTCACCGTGTATGGCGATGTGCATAACGGCACGATTATCCGCAACACGCACCACAACGTGTGTGAATGCAGCTTTGGCCCGATAGGAAGGAATTCCGGTCGTGATCCGAAAGAAGGGTTTGGCCGCAAGATGACCGACTACGACGGCCGGCCGCTTGAGGTTACGGCGTTGTACCATGCGGACTACCACGCTCCCGATCTCACACCAGCTTCCGGGCCGTTCTACTGGAATTTCCTGGAGATGAACTTCGATACACGTCCGGCGGACCCCGTCGCGAAACTCACTATACGCAATCTGATCGATGCACCGGACGCGGCGCCCCGGGGCG
>JAWXAX010000042.1 GCA_034439735.1 Rhodothermales bacterium
CCGCCTCCTGGCGGCGCCCCCCGAGATCGCCCTCGTGCTCGGCTCCGGACTGGGCGGCCTGGCGGACGCCATCGTTGATCCAGTGATCATTCCCACCCGATCCCTCTCCCACTACCCGGCATCGACCGCACCGGGGCACCAGGGCCGGCTCGTCTTTGGCACGCTCGAAGGCCGGCCCGTCGTCTGCGTCCAGGGACGCATCCACCTCTACGAGGGCATCAGCGTCCGACGCGTCGTCTTCCCGATCCGGCTCGTCCATGCCCTCGGCGCGCGTAAACTGCTCGTCACGAATGCCGCCGGCGGCATCAATCGGCAGTTCGCGGAGGGCGACCTCATGTTTATCACGGATCACATCAACTTCGCCTTCGCCAACCCGCTCGCCGGGCCCGACGCCGGCGAAGGCCCTCGCTTTCCGTCTCTCTCCGACGCCTACGACCCCGTCTGGCGACGCGCCGCCGAGGCCGCCGCACTACAGGAACGCATCGCCACACAATCCGGCGTTTACCTGTGGACAGGCGGGCCCAGCTACGAGACCCGATCCGAAATCCGCCTCTACCGCGCCCTCGGCGCGGATGCCGTCGGCATGAGCACCGTGCCCGAGGTCATCCAGGCTCGGTACCTGGGCATGTCCGTGCTCGGTCTTTCCGCCATTACGAACCTGGCCACCGGCATGAACACCGAACCGCTCCGGCATGAAGACGTACTGGCCGTCGGCCGGCGGATCCGGCACGACGCCGAACGACTGGTGCGCGCGATCCTGCGCGCTACGACCTGATCGTGCTACCGAATAGAGACTACCGAATAACACAAAAAGATAGGGTGCGGGAACTGTTTCAACGGGGAAGTGAACAATGGATTGTATTTTCTTCATCAGGTTCAGATATTAGGGAGTGAGTTTTGCTTCATGAAGAGTCCAGCGATTTTGTCCAATCTTGACGTTGGGTTGTTTCATCAATGCCTGATTTATGGGCGAGGGGAGGTAATCGATGAGTTACGAACGGGAGAATCCCAACCGATCGTATAACGAGCGCGGCGAGTATTCGGAGGATGACTACTACGAAGGCAACGACCGTTCGCGTTCTTCAGGTCGGTATCGAGATGAGGTCTATTCGAAGCGAGTGCCGGCCGGTAAACGGACGTACTTTTTCGATGTAAAGACGACGCGCTCCGGCGAGGACTTTTTCCTGACGATCACCGAGAGCAAGCGCATCGATGAGACACGGTACGAGAAGCATAAGATATTCCTGTACAAGGAGGACTTCGGGAAATTCCTTTCCGCCATGCACGAGGTGGTCCAGCACATCAAGGACCAGTGCCTGCCAGGCTACGAATTCCGCGGCCTGCCCGAGTTGACGGTCGTTCCACAGGACGATGAAGACGACGCGTATCACGACGACGAATACTAGGCGCACGTGATACCTATCGTTGCCTACGCGGATCGGCAAACGCGCCTCCGCGTGATATTGAACCGCCAGGCCTCCTTCAGCACGGAGGTGGACGAGGTCGTTCGCGCCATCCTCGGACAGGTGCGTGACCGCGGCGACGACGCCTTGGCGGCGTACACCGATCAGTTCGACGGCGTCCGGCCGGCTTCGCTCCGCGTTTCGGCGTCCGAGCGCGAAGCCGCCTTTCGCGCTCTCGACCCCGACTTTCTGGCCATCCTCACCGAGGCGGCGCGTAATATTCGACACTTCCACGAGGCCCAGCGCCAGCAATCCTGGTTCCGGGAAGATGGCGACGGCGTCATCCTCGGACAACGTGTCGTCCCGATCGAACGGGTCGGACTCTATGTCCCGGGTGGCAAGGCGTTTTATCCCTCCAGCCTCCTGATGAACGCGATCCCGGCGCAGGTGGCCGGCGTCGTGGACATCCACCTCGTCTCACCGCCCGGAAAAAACGGGCGCCCCCATGCCTCTGTGCTCGCCACCGCGCACCTGCTGGGCCTCGAAAACGTTTACGCCGTCGGCGGCGCCCAGGCCATCGCGGCGCTGGCGTTTGGCACCCGGACCATCCCACGCGTGGACAAGATCGTGGGCCCCGGAAACGCCTACGTCGCCGCGGCCAAAAAACAGGTCTATGGTCCCGTCGCCATCGACTCGATCGCCGGCCCGAGCGAGATCGTCGTCCTGGCCGACGAAACGGCCGACGCGGAATTCGTCGCCGCCGACCTCCTCTCACAGGCCGAACACGACGAACGCGCCTCGGCCATCCTGGTCACGACTTCGGCCCCGCTCGCCCGCGCCGTGTGCGACCACCTCGCGCGTCTCGTGCCCACGCTCTCGCGCCGGCGGATCGTCGAGGCCTCCCTCGCCGAGTACGGCGCCTGCGTCGTGACCGACACGCTGGATCAGGCCGTCGACATGGTCAACGAGCTGGCGCCCGAACACCTGGAAGTCATCGTACACGACCCGTGGGCGCTACTGCCGCGGATCCGCCACGCCGGCGCCATCTTCCTCGGCCCGTATTCGACCGAGCCCGTGGGCGACTACTTCGCCGGCCCGAACCACGTCCTCCCCACCGGCGGCACCGCGCGCTACGCCTCGGCGCTGGGGGTGGACGACTTCATCCGCAAGCAGTCCGTCATCGCCTATACCCGCGAACGCCTCCTGACCGCCGGCCCCAGCATCGTACGCTTCGCCAATGAGGAAGAACTGACCGCGCACGCCCTGGCTGTGCAGGTCCGCCTGGATCGGCACGCCTGATCGGATCACCCGGCCGGGTCGTACGTTTAGTGGCGCTCGAGTGTCTACCAGTCGATTCGCCGGTCGCCGGCACGTACAGAGATGCAGCGTATGGAGATGCAGCAGGAGGCGCGGCTCGCGCGCGCCGTCGAACGAATCCGCCCCTCGGTACGCTGGGAAAAGCCCTATATCGTTCCGCGCGATCCCGGCCCGGTCCACATCAAGCTCAACCAGAACGAAAACCCCCTCGATCTGCCCGAATCGCTGAAGCGGCGGCTCATCGAGGACTTCTTCAACGTCCCGTTCAACCGGTACCCCACGGAACAGCCGGACCGGCTCCAGGCCGCGATCGGGCGCCACACCGGCCACGACCCCGCCGGCATCCTCATCGGCAACGGCAGCAACGAGTTGACGCATACGCTCGGGCACGGGTTTATCGAACGGGGCCGGCAGGTGGTGCTTCCGACGCCCATGTTCTCCCTGTATAGCTCGGTCGTACGGCTCTTCGAAGGAGTCATCGTTCCCGTTCCGCCCCGCCCCGATCTCCGGTTCGACGCCCCCGCCCTGCTGGAGGCGGTTCGGATGCATCGGCCGGCCCTCACCGTGCTCACCACCCCCAATAATCCTACCGGCCTCTCGATGCCGATCGAGGAGATCGAACCGATCGTGGATGCCGCCGCGGAGTCTGGCTTTGTGGTGGTGGATGAGGCCTATATCGAATTCACCGAGGAAGTGAGCGTAAGCACGCTGCTGGACCGCTACCCGCATCTCATCCTACTGCGTACCCTCTCCAAGGCCTTCGGGCTCGCCGGCCTCCGCATCGGCTATTTGATGGCGCACCCGGCGATCATCCAGGAGTTGCTAAAAGCCCGGCTCCCGTTTATGATCGACCGTCTGTCCGAATCCGTGGCACTGGCTTTGCTCGACGACCCCGTACTCCTGGCCGAGCGTGTAACGGCGATGAAAACGGCGTGTCAGCATATCGGACGCGCCCTGGCCGCCATGCCCGGGGTACAGGTCGTTCCGAGCCAGGCAAATTTTGTACTCTTCAAAACCGACCGCCCGGGACGCGCCGTGATGAAGCAACTGGCGGAAGATGGCATCCTCGTGCGCGACATGAGTGGATATCCCGAATTACAGGGCTATCTTCGTGTTAGCGCCGGCCTGCCGGAAGAGAACAAGGCGTTCTTGATGGCGTTGGAGAGGTCGTTGCACGCGCCAGCGGATCTCGCATGACGTCGCCGGCCTCGGTACGCGTTTTCGGCCCTCGCATTTTCGAATTTTATATAGCCTTGTCGATGCAAGCGTAAGCGTCAATGGAATTCATTCAGGTAGACATTGTTGGACTCTCGACCAGCCCTTCCAGTGGCGGCGCCTACGCCCTCGTGCTTGGTGAGATCGAGGGCAATCGCCGCCTCCCGATCATCATCGGCGCCTTCGAAGCGCAGGCCATCGCACTGGAACTCGAGAACATCCAACCGCCGCGTCCGATGACGCACGATCTGTTGCGGGACCTGTTCGAGACCGTCGGCGCCGAAATTCTGGATGTCGTCATCGACGAATTGCGTGAAGGGACGTTCTTCGCCAAGATCCGCTTCGTGCATGGCGGCGATGAGAGCCAGCTCGACTCCCGCCCCAGCGACGCCGTTGCCCTGGCCGTGCGCGTAGGCGCCCCGATCTATGTGGCCCCGGCCGTGCTTGAAGAAGCCGGCATCCCGACGGAAGAAGAAGGCGTGTCCGCCGTGCCCAAACCCGAAGTCGAGGAAAAACCCAATCGCCCCGTCTCCAAGCTCAAACAAATGGAGGATCAGCTGGAGAAAGCCATCAACGACGAGAACTATGAGCTGGCGGCCAAGCTGCGTGACGAAATCGAGCGTAGCCGCGGGGATCAGACCCAGAACTGAGCGCCACACGCGCAGCCACCCCACGTTATGCATGCGACGCCGGCCTACCAGCACGTTCCCTCCCTCCCCTACGCCGCCCTCTCCGCCTCATCGCTTTTTGTCGACTACTGTACGCGGTACGGTAGCGTAGCGCCGTTTTATTCTGGCGATTTCCGGAATCCGGAACACCTGCGGGCGGCGTTGGACCGCACCCTCGCGGTCGATCGTAACCGGGATGCCCTGGTTGATGCCCTGCACGCGCAACAGACGCGCTGGGGGGTAGACGATGCCACCCGGGCCTCGCTCGATGCCCTCCGGTCGCCCCGCGCCGGCGTCGTCATCACCGGCCAACAACTCGGCCTCTTCGTCAGCCCCCTCTACACGATTTACAAGACGCTGACGACGATCCAGCTCGCGCGACAGCTCTCGGCATCCACCGGCCACCCGGTTGTCCCGGTGTTCTGGATGGCCGGCGAAGACCATGATTTCCGCGAAATAGCCACAACCACCCTCGTCAATAGTGGCTCGGTGACGGATCTCTCCCATGCCGAAACGCCGCTGTCGGAAGGCGAGGTCAATGCCGGCCCCGTGGGGCGCCTCCGGCTGGACGGTACGATTTCATCGCTCATCGACCAGCTCGCCAGTGCACTCCCGACGACGGAATTCAGCCCCGAGTGGCGGACGCTCCTGCGCGAGGCCTACGCGCCCGGCGCCCTCATGGAAGACGCGTTCGCCCGGGTGCTCAAGCGCCTGACACAAGGCACCGGCCTCATCCTGGCCTCGATCGACGACCCGGCCATGAAGCGGCTCGCCGTGCCGCTGTTCGAGCGCGAAGTGCGCGACTTTGCTGGCTCGTTCAAACGCCTCGCCGAAACCAGCGCCGAACTCCTCCACGAGGGGTACCACGCCCAGGTCGCCACCCGGCCGACCAATCTGTTTATGATGGAGGAGGAGGGCCGGCTGCCCATCGACGCCGAAGACGGCCGATTTATCCTCCGCGGCACCTCGCGCAGCTACAGCCCGGATGATCTGCTGGCGCTGGTTCGCACGACCCCCGAACGCTTCAGCCCTAATGTGGTGCTGCGCCCCCTCATCCAGGATCTCCTCTTCCCGACGGTGGCCTACGTAGCCGGCCCCGGCGAGACGGCCTATTTCGCCCAGTACCGCGAGCTGTACACCTGGGCCGGCGTGCCCATGCCGATCATCTACCCCCGCGTCAGCGTCTCGTTGATCGACCCCACCGTCCGGAAATACCTCGATTTTTACCCCTTCGCCCTGCCGGAATACGCGAAAGGCACTGAATGGCTGCTCAAGCAAACGGCCGCCGCCGCGATGCCCGAAAGCACCGAGGCCGTTTTCGCCGAGGCGAACCGGGCGATCGATGCGCAGCTGGATGCCCTCAAGGCCCGCGCCGGCGAGATCGACGCCACACTGAACCGCTCCGCCGACGCCGCCCGGGCCAAAATCTCCCGCGTCGTCAATCGCCTCCACGATCGCGCCATCCGAGGGTACAAGCGCTCCCTCGAAACCGACCGCGCCCGCCTGGATCGCATCACAGCCAGCCTCTTCCCACACGGGAAACCCCAGGAGCGCGTCCTTTCACCGTTCGTGCTGATCAATCAGTATGGGCTGGACGTGTTCACCCGGCTCATGGATCGGCTACCGCTGGACACCTGGGAGCATCACGTCATCGAGCTGTAGCGCCTGCGACGGAAGAGAGGAAAGGCCAGCGCGACAAAAAGAACGCCCTGGAGCATCGCCAGGCTGTCCGGACCACCACAGAGGCCACCGGAGAACGCCTCGCCGGCCCCCAGCGCGGCCAGATCCTCATCGGCGTCAGCGAGCGCTCTTGTACGGGAGCAGATGCTCACATTCAGACCGTAGCCTTGGGTGCCATGGGCATAGATGAGGTACGACGTGTCGCGCTCGAAATGATACCCGCACGCCGCGCCGCCGTTCGTGGTGGTCCAGATTATCATCCGCTCTTCGGTGTCCCCCTTCCAGCCTTTCGATACATCGATCACCACGGCATTCCGATCGTCAAATCGAGTCACACTGAGCACGCGGCCGGCAAAAACGGCGTCGGCCTGATCGCGCTCGACCGTTGGAGAGTCCGGGATCAAACAGTCGCAGGCGTGCGCCGCTTTGGGCGCCAGCAAGAAAAGTACAGCCAGCATTCCGGTGTAAGCAATTGAGTAGCTCATGGCGTTTTCACGAACCTGTGTAACGAGGTGGGCGTTGGCAAAAGAGGATGCACTTCTTAACTCGACGTTGTCAATTTCCGAGAAGCACGCTGAGGAGTTGCCCTCGAATCGGGTTACATACACTGGCGCTGAAGCGCGTCGCAGAGCGACGCGGCATAATAGCCCCCGTCGTTTTAAGTCGGGGGCGATCCCACGCCACCGATGCCACCGACCTGAAGGACGGGGGCTATTTTACGGCGTCGCTCCGCGACGCCCTCACAGGGGCAGCCTGGAGTTTTCCCCGATACGAAGGATGTATTTTTAAATGTCGCACCCAACATAGGACAGCAAAAAGTCTCCGGGGTACTCCGAAAGGCCTACATCCGAGCGGAATATTCCTATTCCACGCGGACGATATCGAGCTTAGACCCCATTTTTATCCCCCTTATTCCCCAACCCCTGTGTCAATTCTCACCGATACCCTTGCTTCCGCCCGCACGATCGCCGTCGTGGGGTTCTCCCCCGATCCTTCCCGCACGAGTTACGCCATCGGGCACTACCTGATCGAAGCCGGCTTCACGGTCATCCCCATCAACCCAAATGAATCGACGATCGAAGGAATGACCTCGTATCCCGACCTCCAGAGCGTGCCCGACACCGTGCACATCGATATCGTCAACGTCTTCCGTAAACCAAAATATGCGGCAGACGTCGTCCGCGACACCCTCGCCCGGATCGTCCGCACCGGGGAGAAGCCGGCGATCTGGACCCAAATCGGCGTCTCGAGCCAGGAAGCCGAAAAGCTGGCCACCGAGGCCGGCCTCGTCTACATCGCCAACCGGTGCATTATGGTGGAACACGCGAGGGGAAAGTAAAAAGTGAAAAGTGAAAAGTGAAAAGTGAAACGTACCCTCCACTTTTCACTTTACACTTTTCACTTTGCACTTCAGCTACTGAGTACCTCAAACCTGGACAGCTCAAACCGGAGGCCGTCGCGCATCGGGACGAGGCGGTCGTCGAGGTGGTGGCGCGTGGCTTCGAGGACCTCGAGATGGAACCAGTGCTGCGCCTCGGGGCCAGACGAGAGGCCGCGGCGCGTTCTGCCCGTGGCGTAGACGTCGATGCCTCGCTCGAGGGTCTGGTTGATATTCCAGAGGTTGTGCTGCTTGTCCGCCAGGCTTATGGCCGCCGCCTCGACCGCGTGCCGGCGGAGACCGGCGATGTACGCCTCTTTCCGCTCCCGCCACGTCCGATGCTTGCCGGCTTCGTCGAATTTATCCTCCGTGACCTGGACGACAAGCCGGGCGACATCGGCGCCGACAATCCGCTCCAGGTGGGCGGTGCGGAGGTAGTGATCGTACTGGTTGGCGTCTTCCAGCACATCGTGCAAGAACGCGGCCGCGATGGTCTGATCGTCCCAGCCGGCGCGCATCACCGTCAGCGCCACGGCTGTGACGTGCGCCATCACCGGCACCTGGAGGATCGCGCCGTCCGGAACGTCAAACGGCGTGTCGCGCCAGTAGCCTTTCCGATAGGTGCCGTCGTGCCACTGGGCGGCCAGCTCGACGGCGTGTTCGATGAGGGGGCTGAAAAGAGATGTCGTGTTGGACGATGTCATGTTACCTACATGCTGGCCCGGTGAAAGGAATATGTACGGCGTGGCCTCGAGGACAAGCCGCCCGCACTCCTGAATCCACCCGGTGAATAGTGAAACGGCTACGGTACAGCCCGGGCACGGTTCCCTCGAACCTTTTGCGCGGCACCATCGTTGGTTTGCCTTTCCATATCATCTCGTACCGCCGTTCTTACGTACCGACATGGCAGGTTATCCGTACTCAGACATCGAACAGAAGTGGCAGCACATCTGGGAAGGACAGAAAATCTTTCGCACCCCGGAAAAGGTCGACCATAACAAGCCCAAGTATTACGTTCTGGACATGTTTCCTTATCCGTCGGGGGTAGGGCTCCATGTCGGCCATCCGCTCGGGTACATCGCCACGGACATTCTGGCGCGGTATAAACGCATGCAGGGGGTGAATGTGCTGCACCCCATGGGGTTCGACGCCTTCGGGCTGCCGGCGGAGCAGTTCGCGGTCGAACACGGCGTACACCCCCAGATTACGACGCAGCGCAACATCGACAACATGCTCCGCCAGCTCAAACGGCTGGGGCTGAGCTACGACTGGGACCGCACGATCTCCACGACGGACGTCGATTACTACACCTGGACCCAGTGGATCTTCCTCCAGCTCTATCACAGCTACGTGGACGCGAACACGGGCCGCGCGCGTCCCATCGCCCATCTCGTCGAGGAACTCGAAGCCGGCGCATGGACGGTCGATGAAACCAACCGCCTCGTGCCGGCGGCCGGCCGGCGCTGGACCGCCCTGTCCTCTGCTGAACAAGAAGCCGTGCTGGCCAACTACCGTCTGGCTTTCATCGCCGAGGTGCCCGTCAATTGGTGCCCCCAGCTGGGGACCGTACTGGCCAACGAGGAAGTCACCAACGAGGGCCGCAGCGAACGCGGCAACTACCCGGTCTTTAAACGCCCGCTCCGCCAGTGGATGCTGCGCATCACGGCCATGGCCGAGCGACTGGGGTCGGACCTCGAGCTGGTCGACTGGCCCGAGGCGATCAAGATCATGCAGCGCAACTGGATCGGCCGGAGCGAAGGCGCGCATATCACCTTCCCCATCGATGGCCACGCGGATACGCTGAAGGTGTTCACCACGCGCCCGGACACCCTGTTCGGCGCCACGTACATGGTGCTCGCGCCAGAACATCCGCTCGTGGATACGCTGACGACCGCCGCGCAGCGCGACGCCGTCGCCGCCTACCGGAAGTGGGCGCAGGGAAGGTCCGAGATCGACCGGACGGCCGAGGGCAAGGAGAAAACGGGCGCGTTTACGGGCGCCCACGCTATCAACCCGGCGACCGGCCAGCGTATCCCCATCTGGATCGCGGATTATGTGTTGATGGGCTACGGCACCGGGGCGATCATGGCCGTGCCCGCGCAGGACGAGCGCGACTGGGCGTTCGCGAAAACGTTTGACCTCCCCATCGTCCGCACCGTCCAACCGCCCGAGGGTTTCGGCGACGAGGCCTTTACGGGCGACGGGCCGGCGATCAACAGTGGCCTCCTGAACGGCCTTGGCGTCCGCGAGGCCAAGCAGAAGATGACCGCCTGGCTCGAAGAAAAGGGTGTTGGCGAGGGGACGATCAACTACAAGCTGCGCGACTGGCTCTTCAGCCGGCAGCGGTATTGGGGCGAGCCGTTCCCGATCCTCCACGGTCCGAATGGCGAAATCCGCCCCCTCGAGGTGCGCGATCTCCCCAATCGTTTGCCCGAGATGGAGGACTTCTCCCCCACCGCCAGCGACGACCCGACCGCCCCGCCGCGCCCGCCGCTCAGCCGCGCCCCCGAAAGCTGGCGCGTCGTCACGATCGACGGCGTCCGCTACGAGCGCGAGCTGAACACGATGCCCCAATGGGCGGGCTCGTGCTGGTATTACCTGCGCTTCATCGACCCGACCAATAGCCGCGGCTTCGTCGACCCCGAAAAAGAACGCTACTGGATGGGCGGCAAGGGCATCGACCTGTATGTCGGCGGCGCCGAACATGCGGTGCTGCATCTGCTGTATGCCCGTTTCTGGCACAAGGTGTTGTTCGACCTCGGCCACGTGTCGACCCCCGAGCCGTTCGGCCGGCTCTTTAACCAGGGCTACATCCAGGCCTACGCCTACCGCGACGCCCGCGGGATTGCCGTGGCCGTGGAAGAGGTGGTGGATCAGGATGGCCGGCCGGCCGCCGAAGTGCAAGACCAGCCCAACCGCCGTTGGTTCTACAAGGGCGAGCCGGTCTCCCAGGAATACGGCAAGATGGGCAAAAGCCTCAAAAATGCCGTCAACCCCGACGACATGTGCGACGCCTACGGCTGCGACACGCTCCGGCTGTATGAAATGTACCTGGGCCCGCTCGAAGCCTCGAAACCCTGGAATACCCGCGACATCGTAGGCGTCAACCGCTTCCTGCAGCGGGTGTGGCGGAATTTTGTCGCCGAGTTTAGCGATGAACTGCTGGTCATCGACGAGCCGGCGACGGACGAGCAGCTGCGCCTGCTCCACAAAACGATCAAGCGGGTGACGGACGATATGGAGCGCTTGAGCTTCAACACGGCCATCGCTGCGCTCATCGAAATGAACAACACCCTCAAAGGGCTGGAGCGTATTCCGCGGGCCATCGCCGAACCGTTTGTGTTGATGCTCGCCCCGATGGCGCCCCACGTGTGCGAAGAGCTCTGGCAGCGGTTCGGGCATGCCGAGTCGCTGGCCTATGCGCCGTGGCCGGCGTACGACGAGCGATACCTGCAGGAGGACACGATGGCGATTGCCATCCAAGTCAACGGAAAACTCCGCGCGACCCTCGTCATCGCCACCGATGCGTCGAAAGACGCCATCCTGGCCGCCGCGAAGGCCCAGGAGAACGTGGTGAAACACCTCGAAGGCCAGACGATGCGGCGGGAGATTTATGTGCCGGGGAAAATAGTGAATCTGGTGGTGGGGTAGAGGGCGTAGAGACGCCCCGGTGGGGCGTCTTGGAACGATTCGGAATGGGGAAAGGCTGGTTTTTGACGTTGTGCCGGAGACGCCCCACCGGGGCGTCTCTACACGCGATGTCATGCTGAGCCGTGCGAGGCATCTTAAACCGGCATACCCTGCCCGACGGCACAACCTGTCCAGCC
>JAWXAX010000043.1 GCA_034439735.1 Rhodothermales bacterium
CGTCACCGCTACGCGCCGACGGGATTTGCCCCTCCTCGGATCGAGGAGGGGCCTGATCGTCAGGAACGGTCGAGCTACAAAAAGTGTCCGAAGTATTAATCTCTACACAAGGACTTTATTCACCGCACCATCTGCGGTAAATATAGCACTCAATCACCGCAACCGCCATCGATCTGGACAACGAGTCATGTGCTTCGAGGTGATCTTACAGCCCAAAGGCATACGTCGCGCTCACGTTCCAGATAAACGGGTCGCCGGCGATATCGGTGTTAATGGACTGATTAAACATCGCCGAGAGAGAAATGGGGACGCCGGCTGTGGCCAACACGGCGCGGGAGGTGATGTAGGTCCCGGTGACCCCACCCAGGCTCAAGAAGTAGAGCTGCGGCAGGATGCTCAGCGACAGCTTGTCCGTCAACGGCATACCATGCAGCCCGATGTTGAGGGCGATGAAATGCGTATTCCGGGTCGTGGTGGGGTCCACGCCATGAGAATACAGATAATAAGGACCGATGCTAACGTGCCGTGAGGGCTGGTAGGTAAACAGCACTTCACTGGCCAGGAAACGGCGCATTTCCATCAGCCGGCTAGGGCTGCCTTCTCGTTCAACGTCGGTCATCCGAAAGGAAAACGCCGGGTGGGCGCCGACATGGAGACGAACCCGGTCGGCCTGGAGGACTTTGTACCGCCACCACAGGAGGAACACCCAGGGCCGGCCATCGACCAGGTTGAAGCGCAGCTGGGGTTCAAAACTCAGCCGGCGACCGGCAAGGCTCAGGTCGAAGGTCGCCGCCGGCTTGCCAAGCGTGAAGGTCGGGATGGTGGAGATCCCCTTGTTCGTCACGCTGACGGCGCCCGAGAACGATCGCGCCGGCGTGGAAACCGGCTCTTCCTGGGCCATTGACCAGCCGGGAGTTCCCACAGAGAGGCTTAAAAACAGCACCACGCGAAGCAAGTACCTGAACCCAATGTGTAGCATCAAATTCTTGTCGATTGAGCCCGGGGACGGAGTCGAGGAATGGGCGCGCAAGGTTGCTTCGGATGGGTGAGCGTGTGCAGCGCGGCAACCCTACCCGGCCAATGAATCGGCTGAAGGTAAGGATGACCAGACTGGATGCGATAAAACGATCTTCCGGAATCGGGGCACCATTTTACTGGATGCGGTTGTGAATATTTGCCGAATCGACAGCAGGGAGTCCTTCCAGCGCTGCATCCGTCGCGTTTTCAACACGGCGCTTCTATTTTGCACGATCTACCCCGACAACAATTCCTGTAAGCATCCATGCGCATCGCTCTACAAATCCTTCCGTGGCTCATTCTTTCCGGTGCAACAATGCTGGCCGGATGTTCGGGATCAACCGATCCCTATGCCAACTGGAGCATGTACGAGGGCGACGCCGGCGCGGCGCATTACTCTTCGCTGACGCAGATCGATCGAACGAACGTAAAAGACCTCGAGATCGCCTGGACCTACCCCGCCGGATCGACCAGCCCCGCCGGCTTCAGCCCTCTCGTCGTCGACCGCACGATGTATGTCGTGGCCGACAGCGGCGCCCTCGTCGCGCTGGACGCCGGCACGGGCGAGCAACTGTGGGTCCATGGCTTCCCGGGAGCCGGCCGGGGTGCTGGGGGCCGGGGCCTGTTGTACTGGGAAAGTGACGATCGGTCCGACCGCCGGCTTTTTGTCCCCCGCGGCCAGAACCTCTTCGCCATCGACGCCTCCACCGGCGAGGTGATCTCGTCGTTTGGAGCAGACGGCGCTGTAGATGTGCGGGAGGGGATTCAACGCGATCCCGAAAAGATCCGAGCCGCCCCCTCGTCTCCGGGTATTGTCTTTGAGAACCTGGTGATCCTGGGCTCCGGCCCCGGCGAAGGGTACGGCTCAGGGCCGGGCGACATCCGGGCCTGGGATACCCGAACGGGCGAACTCGCCTGGGTCTTCCACACCATCCCCCACCCCGGTGAATACGGCTACGACAGCTGGGAGGACCCCGAGGTCTGGAAAACAGCCGGCGGCGCCAACGTCTGGGGCGGCATGAGCGTCGATGTCGAACGCAGCATCCTCTACCTGCCTCTGGGATCGGCGACGTACGACTTTTACGGCGCGGACCGGCTGGGCGCCAACCTGTTCGCCAATTCGCTGGTGGCGGTAGATGCCCGCACGGGCGAGCGGATCTGGCACTACCAGACCGTCCATCACGACCTGTGGGATTTGGACCTGGCGGCCGCGCCGGTGCTCATGACGGTGCAGCATGAGGGCGAGGAATTGGACATCGTTGTCGCCGCCGGCAAGACGGGGTATCTGTACGTGTTTGATCGGGTAACCGGCGAGCCGCTGTGGCCGATCGAGGAGGTGCCGGTCCCCGCCTCGGACATGCCCGGCGAGGAGGCTTGGCCCACCCAGCCGATTCCCACCTGGCCCGAGCCGTTCAGCGTGCTTTCGTTCACCGTAGACGATATCAACCCGTACATCCCTCAGAAGGAGCAGGACAGCCTCCGACAATACGTGGCCAGCATGAACAACAAGGGGGTTTTCACGCCCCCGAGCACCACGCCCACGATGCAGATGCCGGGGAACGGCGGAGGCGCCAACTGGGGCACCACGGCGGCCGACCCGGTCAATGCGATCTTCTATGTGCTCAATAGAAACTTCCCGACCGTCCTCACCCTCGAACGTGACATACCCGGCGTACCGGGAGCGGACGCCTTCCCGCCGGAACGCGGGGCGTTTGTCTACCGCCAGAACTGCCAGCTGTGCCATATGGAGAATCGGGAGGGCCAGCCGCCGCTCATTCCATCTATGGTTGGTGTGATGGACCGGCTCAAACCCACGGAATTCATCCAGCAGGTGCGTCAGGGCAAGGGCACGATGCCGGCGTTCCCCGACCTGTCCGATCAGGAGATTTCCCACCTGATTTCGTATCTCTCGTTCCCAGAATTTGCGCCACCACCACCGCCACCAACGACGACCCCGGCTACCGGCGTGGAAGAGGGCCCCGTACGTTACAAGACGGGTTACGGTTACTTCCTGGCCAGCATCGGCTACGCCATCAAACCGCCCTGGGCGACGATCACGGCGTACGACATGCATACGGGGGCGAAGCAGTGGGAGCGCCCGGTGGGTGAAGTGGATAGCCTGGCGGCCCGTGGTATCACGGACACCGGTTCGGTCGGCCTTCGCGGCGGCCCGTCCGTCACCGCCGGCGGGCTCCTCTTCCTGGCGACGGACCGGAAATTCAGGGCCTACGACAAGGACACCGGCGAGGAGGTCTGGACCTACGAATTGCCCGGGCCCGTTCAGGGAATCCCGGCCATCTATGAGGTCGACGGAAAGCAGTACGTGGCCATTGGCGCGGGGCCGGGCGGGGGCGGCCTCCTCGCGGCGTTGATGGGCGGGTCCCAGGTGCCGCTACCGCGGAATTACGTGGCGTTTGCGTTGCCGGAATGAGGGTTCGAGGTTTAATGTCTAAGGTCTGCTTCCTTAAACCTTAAACCTCGAACCTTAAACCTTAAACCTTATACCGCTCACACCATCCCCTTCAGATGATCCGACAGCCGGAGCGTCATCGCCAGCAGCGTCAGTGTGGGGTTGGCGGCGCCGGCGGTGGGGAAAACGGCCGAGCCGGCGACGTGCAGGTTGGATAGGCCGTGAACGGTGCAGTTCACGTCGACCACCCCTTGCTTGGGGTCGGGATCCATGCGGGTGGTGCCCATGTGGTGCCAGCCGGCGCCGAGGTTGGCCGGCCACATCGGCTCGTCTTTGAGGAGCCAGTCGCTGAGCTGGACGCGGCCGATGCCGGCCTTGCCGACTTCGGCGGCGAAGGTCTCGTGCAGCTGGCGGATCGAGCGTTTCTCGAGTTCACCGATTCGCCAGTCCAGCTTCACGCGCGGCATCCCGAGGGCGTCCCGCTGGTCGCTGAGCATGATCCGGGAGTCGGGATTGGGCGCCTGTTCCATGCGGACCTGCATCACATACTCGGTGCGCGGCGCCTCCTGGGTCGGAGCGCCGGCCTGGTTTTGCACCCGCGCGAGCCGTTCCTGCCGATCGCGGACGTTCTGGACAGCATCCGCCGAAAATCCGGTGACGCCGGCGGCCGCGTTCTGGGCGGCCTGCGCCCGTAGCGCCGAGGTGCCGTTGAGAATCCGGAGCTCCCGCTGTTTTGCCGCCGTGATGGCGACTTCCGCGAAGTGTCTCGTGACACCGAACTGGGTAGTGTAGAGCTTCATCGGGAGCGGCCGCGTAAGGATCATGCGCGCCGCGATGAGTTCCAGATGCTCCATGAAGTACCGGCCGACGACGTCCGCGTCGTTGCCGAGGCCTTTCGGGGCCTGCGTGTTCGCGGCCAGGAGCAGCCGCGCATTCTGGATGGCGCCCCCGGCGAGGACGAAGTGGCGGGCACGCACGGTGTGCGCGTTGCCGTCGTGCGAACGGATTTCAACGTGTTCGACCCGCGAGACCGCCTCGTTGGTCCGGATGTCGCCGACGTTGGCGTAGGTGAGCAGGTGGATGTTCTCCGACTGCACGATCGCGTCGCGGTACACGTTGCCGAACCGGGTAGGCGGGCTCAGTTGCCACATCTTCGCCCAGACGGACGACTTGTCGAGGGGCAGTTCGACGAGTTCGGGGTCCTCGGCCTGATAGACCGCGGGATCGAACGTGTCCCTACCAACTTCCACATAGGGACAGGCGCGCCTGTAAAACGGCTCGAGGTCGGCCCGGGAGATAGGCCATCCGCTGTTCGGCACCCAGTCGCGCTTCTCGAAATCCTGCGGGTCGTAGTCGGACGACCAGCCGCCCCAGTGGCCGGTCGTCCCACCGAAATAGTGCAGGCGCGAGGATTGGAGCGGGAAATAGGGCTGACCGACACTTTCGCCGGTATAGAGATCCTGCATGGCGTACTCCACATCGAAGCCGCCGCCTTCGAGCAGGATGACGCGCCGGCCAGCGTTCTGCCACTCGAGGGCCATGCTGATGCCGGCCGCGCCGGCGCCGATGATGCAGAGATCGCCTTCGATGATGCTGCCGTTTTCGAGTGTGCGTGCGTCGGTGTGCATGGAGGTATCGGGTTAACGGAGTGTTACGGCTTGCCCCATAAGATAAAGGTCCCACGGGTACCCGAAGTCAGGATGTCGATCGCACCGTCTCCGTTGATATCCTTCGCCTTGGCTTCCGAGCCGACGCCGGACTTGTTATGGACGAGATGGGGCACAAACACGACCCCGCCCGGGGCATCGGGCCGGCGGACGGTTTCGTACCAGTAGGTCACGGCCTCGCCGTCGGGGTCCGGATCGACCAACGTGTCCAGGTGGGCCCAGTGGCGTTTGCCGGTGACGAAGTCCATGATCCCGTCGCGGTTGATGTCCGCCAGGATGGCGCCGGCGTGGAGTTCGGAGAACGTGACGTCGCCGACGTTTTTCGTCGAGAAGTCTCCCATGATGTGATGTTTCTCGAACGAGATGGCGCCGGCGGCGTTGCGCTGCTGCTCGTACCAGGCCAGCCCCCAGCCGTGGGCGCTGAGGCTGGTGATGACATCGTTCAGGCCGTCGCCGTTGAAGTCATACACCGAGATGGCGCCACCGCCGCCGATGAACGAAGCCGACTCGCCGAAGAGCACCTCGTGGTGTTTCCAGTTGCCGCTGCCGGGGTTGGTCGCCGGCTGCTCCCACCATCCGGTGGCCTGGAGGACGTCCGTCCGGCCATCGCCGTTGACATCGCCGGCGCCGACGCCGTGGATGCTGCAGCCGTTGAACTCAAACAGGGTGGCGGACACTTTGGTGAGGCGCCAGGGCCCGGTCGGGTTCGCGGCGTCGGGCTCGCCGTAGGAGACGCGGCTTTCGCGATCCACATACACCATTTCGTCTTCGCCGTCGCTATCGATATCGGCCTGGATGGTGATCTCGCTGCAGACATCGGGGACGACCAGGACGCGGTCCCAGCGCCGGCTTTCGCCCTGCGGGTTGATGAACATGGCGAGTTGGCGCATTTCGGACACGATCAAGTCGGTCCAGCCGTCGCCCGTCCAGTCCTTCGCAAAGGCGAGCATGTTCGGCGTGTATTCGACGCCGGGGTTAAACGTACGGGAAGGGAAATACTCGCGCCGGCGACGGAAGTCGGGGCCGAGGTAGTAGTACGGGCCCGCCACGAGGTCCTTCACCCCGTCCCCATCGATGTCGCCCGCATCGACCCCCCAGGAGTAATGAAACTCCGCGACATGTTGCCTGGAAAAGCGGTCGGAGACGTGCTCGGGCGCGACCGTGTAATGCATCCAATCCTTGACCGCGACATCCTCGAAGCGGACGCTGCCGGAACCCACGTACAGGGCGATGGGACCATAGGCTTGCGGCATGGTCTCACGTGGGGCGAAGATGCCGATGGCGGCGGACTCCGGCGTCTGCGGCACGGCCGTGCCGCCGGCGATGGACCGGCGTACACCATTCAAATGGTTCTGGATCTCATTGGCACGCACAAAGATCTCGATGGTATTCCAGGCGTCGCGCGTGAGGGGGCTCGGGGCGTTCCGCACGCCGTCATCCTCCCGGGGCTCGCGGGCCAGTTCGCGGGTCAGGATGGCGCCGTTCACATCGAGCGTGACGCGGAAAGGGGCGACTTCGTCCTCGCGGAGCGAGATCAGGATGCCGCTCATCCCACCGTCCGTTTTTTCCAGGCGAAGGAGCACGCCGGCATCACAGGCGCCGGTGCACTGGAAGCGAGAGAACACGGAGACGTCTTCGTAGGAGCGGTCGAATACCAGCAGGCCGCCGGCGCTGCCGCGGGCGGTGCCGGTGATGGTGCCGTTTTGCGCGCTCCAGTCGGCCGTGCCCAGCGGCTGCCATGCCGTTAGCTGCGAACCCTCGAAGAGGTAGTCCGGAATAAAGTCCGGCGCGGGGCTCTGCTGCGCAAGAGCCGGCGTGGCAACGAGCAGCGCGGCGGCGAAGAGCCAGGTCTGACGATGAAACATGAGAGGCCTCGTTTGGGGTTGGTGCTGTTTGTGAATCGGATCGGTGGAAATAGCTGCCCCCGATCAGGGCAACGCAAAGGCGATATAACTGGGGTTTCGGACGGTCCCATCGGCGGGCGGAGCGCTCCGCCCCGCCGTGGCCACCACGGCTACGTATTGCCGGCCCTCCCACGCATAGATGGAAGGAATGCCTTCTCCGAGGCCCGGCAGCGGGTGGGACCACAGCTGGGCGCCGGTCACCCGGTCGAAGGCGTAGAGCCTGTCGGATGCCGACTGGAAGATCAGGTCACCGGCGGTCACAGACGGCCCTCCCCGCACGCGCATACCGGCGCCGGTATCGGTGATGCCCTCCTGGGCCAACCGCTTCACTTCGCCGACCGGCGTTACCCATTTGATCTCGCCCGTATTCATGTCGTAGGCGGTGAGGCGCAGCCACGGGGGTTTGATAGCCTGTACGCCCTCGGAATCGACGATGTGGATCCACCCGCTCTGGTACCGTTCGGGCTCTTTCGCGCCCGGCGCGGCGTTGGCGCCGGCGGTGAGCGCCAGCGCCGGGTTGGCCAGGTAAGCCACCAGCGCCGACATCTCCATTTCCGTCAGATGTGGCATGGGCGGCATCTGGTTACGCCCGCCGCGGATTACCGCGTTCAGGTCCACGTGCGAGAGCCGATCGGTAACGCCGACCAGCGAGGCGATCCCCCCGGCGGGTTGTCCTTCCAGATTCGGCTGATGGCAGATCTGGCAATTCGCCTGATAGACGGCCTGGCCCCGATCGACGATGGTGCCTCCGGTGCCAACCACGCCGGCCGTGATCGGCTCCAGCTTGAGGACGGAAGGCAGGTTATCTCCCAGCACATAAAACGTCCCATCGCGCGGGTCGGCGGCGGTGGATCCCCAGTTGGCGCCGCCCCGGTTGCCGGGGATCTGGAGCGTGGCCTGCGTGCTGGGCGGGGTGTACAGTCCGGTGACCACCATCGAGCGGAGGAGGGTCTGGAGCGAGTCGCGGTCGGCCGGCGAGAGGTGGGGGTTCAGGTCGTTCTCGGTATCCCAGGCCAACGGGACAAACGGGGGCGGTTTCGTGGGGAACGGCTGCGTCGGCCAGGCCTGCTCGCCGGGCATCACGGAAGGGGGTACCGGGCGTTCCTCGATGGGCCAGAGCGGCTCGCCGGTCGCGCGATTGAAGGCGAAGACCATCCCGGTTTTGGTAGCCTGGGCAACGATGTCGAGCGGCTTGCCGTCGCGCTCGATCGTCAGCAGAACGGGCGTGGCGGCGAGGTCGTAGTCCCACAGGTCGTGATGGGTCGTCTGGAAGTGCCAGATCCGCTCCCCGGTGCGGGCGTTCAGCGCCACGAGCGAGTTGGCGAACAGGTTTTCGCCGTGACGGTCGACGCCGTAGAAGTCGTAGTTGGCGGATCCCAGCGGGATGTAGACGATGCCGCGTTCGGTATCCACGCTTAATCCGCCCCACGCGTTGGCGCCCCCGCCTTTGTCCGAGCGCCCTGCCGGCCAGGTGTCATAGCCATGTTCGCCGGGTTTGGGCAGGGTGTGGAAGATCCAGGCCTGCCGGCCGGTGCGGACGTCGAACGCGCGGATGTGTCCGGGGCCGGCCATGTACCCCTCACCCGGCGACGAACCCAGGATGACGAGGTCTTCGAACACGGTCCCAGGCGACGAGGAGGTCGCGCGGGCCATCAATTCAGGCAGAATACCGAGGCCGTGCCGCAGATCGACGACGCCCTTTTCGCCAAACGAGGGCACAAAGTCCCCGGTGAGGGCATTGAGCGCGACCAACTGGTAGCTGCCCCGGTAAAAAAGCAGGCGACGATCCGACCGGTCTGTATTCTCCCAGTACATAAACCCGCGCCCGCCCATGCGCGCGCCGGGCGAGCCTGGGTGGAACCAGATTGGCTGGCCCGTGCCGGCGTGCAGCGCCGCCACCGAGCCGCTGTCTCCGACGACGTACATCAGCGAGTCGACGACGATGGGATTGTGGATGGCGGCGTCGGGCGTCTCGTACGTCCAGGCGATCGTGAGTTGATCGACATTGGATCGATCGATCTGATCAAGCGCCGAGAAGCTGGATGCCCCCGGCTCTCCCTCGAAGCGCGACCACCGGTAGAAACGTTCATCGAGCGCTCGTTCCGGGGCGCAGGAAGCCATCCACAGCGTTATGAATATCAGGGTAAGCCTGTACGACATCATCAGGAGGCGATCCGCGATCATAAGGTAAGTCTTGTTATCAAAGGGGTCGATCAGGGGGATTCAGGGAGGGCGTACGCGATGTACTTCGGCACCCGTGGCTGTGCCGGCGCCGGCTGCCCGAAGCCGCCGGCCGTGGCGATGGCCATCACGTATTGGCGTCCGTTCACCTCGTACACGGTGGGGATGCCCTCGCCGATGCCCGAGAGCGGCGTGCGCCACAACAGCGCGCCGGTGTCGCTATCGTGCGCCCAGAACGTCTCGCCGGCCATCTGGAAGATCAGCCCGCCGGCCGTAATGGCCGGACCGCCGCGCAGCCAGTTGACCGCTCCCGTGCCCGTGACGCCCTGCTCGACCAGATGCGGCACTTCGCCCAGCGGGGCCTGCCACTTGATCTCGCCCGTGTTCATATCGTAGGCCGTGAATCGGAACCATGGCGGCTTGATCACCGGCACCCCTTTGCTGTCGAGGACATGGTTCCGGCCGCTCTGGTACCGCTGCGGGCCTTCCGGCCGGCCCGTGGTCAGGTCCTGCCCGGTTGTGAGGGCCAGATCGGGATTGGCGAGATAAGCCTGAAGCGCGTCGAATTCCAGGTCGGACAGCCGCGGGAACGCCGGCATGAGGCCCCGGCCGCCTTTGATCGACAGCTTGAGTGCATCGTGGCTGAGCCGATCAGTCACGCCGACAAGCGACGGGATCCCGCTGGTGGGCGCGCCCTGCAGGTTCTCGCGGTGGCAGATCTGGCAGTTTACCTGGTAGATGGCCTGGCCCTGATCGAACATGGACTCGCCCGTGCCGACGGCGCCGGCGGTGATCGGCTCGAGCTTCAGCACGGACGGCATGTTGTAGCTGAGAACGAAGAACGTCCCGTCGCGCGGGTCGCCGGCGGTCGAGGCGAAGTTGGCCCCGCCGCGGTTGCCTGGCACTTGCAGGGTGGGCCGCGTGTCCGGCGGGGTGAACACTCCTTTGTAGACCATGGAGCGCACAAACGCCTCGAGCGAATCCCGGTCGTGGGCGTCCATGTGCGGGTTGAAGTCGTCGATGGATAACGTCAGCGGGATAAACGGCGCCGGTTTCGTGGGGAAAGGCTGCGTGGGCCAGGCCTGCTCGCCCGGCATGTCCGACGCCGGCACCGGGCGCTCCTCGATGGGCCAGAGGGGCTCCCCGGTCTCGCGGTTGAAGGCAAACACCTGCCCGGTCTTTGTCGCCTGCGCGACGATGTCGAGCGGCCGGCCGTCGCGCTGGATGGTCAGCAGGACGGGCGTGGCGGTGAGGTCGTAGTCCCACAAGTCATGATGCACGGTCTGGAAGTGCCAGATCCGCTCTCCCGTGCGGGCGTTGAGCGCTACGAGGCTGTTCGCGAAGAGGTTCTGGCCATGGCGATCCACGCCGTAGAAGTCGTAGTTGGCGGAGCCGAGCGGGATGTAGGCGATCCCGCGTTCGGTGTCGACGCTCATCCCGCCCCAGGCATTGGCGCCGCCGGCTTCGTCCGACCGCCCCGGCGGCCAGGTATCGTACCCGAACTGACCCGGCTTCGGGAGGGTGTGGAAGATCCAGACCTGCCGGCCCGTCACGACGTCGAACGCGCGGATGTGCCCCGGGCCGGCGTTATACCCTTCGCCCGGCGACGACCCGAGGATGATCAGGTTCTCGAAGATGACGCCCGGACTGGGCGACGACGCGCGCTCCACGCGCAGCGGGTCGATGTCGAGCCCCGGGCGCAGATCCACCATCCCACTGTCACCGAACGTGGTGATCAGCTCCCCCGTGAGGGCGTCGATCGCCGACAGGGTGTTGGTGTTGGCGTACATCAGGATCCTGCGATCCGTGCGGTCTTCGTTCTCCCAATACGTCATCCCGTGTTCGAAGTACCCCCGCGGCAGACCCATCAACGACACGGCATTCGGACTACGATGCTCCCAGAGGATCCGCCCCGTGCCGGCGTGTAATGCTACGACGGCGTTCGAATCCCCAAAGACGTACATCGTCGAATCGACCACGATCGGGTTGATGGAGGCGGCGCCCTCGGTCTCATAGGTCCAGGCGACCTCTAGCTGCTGCACGTTGGTCCGATTGATCTGGTCTAGCGCCGAAAAATGGGTCGCGCCAGGCTCTGCTTCATACCGCGCCCAGCGATAAAAGCGCTCGTCGAGCTCGTTGGACGATCCGGAGCAGGCGGATACGAAGATGAAGAGGGCGAAGAGAGGGCTGCGGGGCATTTATTTACTGATAAACACATTTGTCCCCCGACGGGCGGAGGTCAGGATGTCCGGGAGGCCGTCGTTGTTGAGGTCGGCCGAGATCATGTCAGTCCCGACGCCCGAGTTGTTGTTGACCAGTTCGGGGACGAAGCGGGCCTGGCCGTTTGCGCGGACGAGTCGGAACCAGTAGACGACGGGAGCGCCGAAGGCATCCGGATCCGTCGGGTTTTCGCCGAAGTGCGCCCACCAGCGTTTGCCGGTCACGATATCCTGCAGGCCGTCGCCATCGATGTCGGCCAGCGTGAGGGCGTGTAGGGCGGCGAAGACGACGCCGTTGTTGGGGTTGGCGAAGTCGTCCATGATCATGTGCCGTTCGAAGGAGATCGTGCCGGCGGCGTCGCGCTTCTGCTCGAACCACGCCAGGCCGAAGCCGTGACCTTCGAGGCTGGTGACGACATCGTTCAGCCCGTCGCCGTTGACGTCGTAGGCGAACGCGCGGGCGCCGCCACCGCCGCCCTGCTGAGAGCCCCAGCGACCAAACGTCTCGGGGTGGTACGTCCACGGCTGCCCGTTCGGGGTAGCCGGCTGCTGCCACCAGCCATACGCCTGGATGAGATCCTTGCGCCCATCCCCATCCACATCGCCGGTACCCAGGCCGTGGGCGTACATCGCCCCCCAGGGCCCTTTTTCGGTGACCGCGTGGAAAGTCCACATCTGCGTCGGGTCCGGCCCGGGCTCGGCGTAGCCGATGAAGCCGCCGTCGGTATAGACGTACTCGAGCTGGCCGTCGCCGTCGATGTCGTCCGCGAAGGCGACCTCGTTATCCACCGACGGGATCACCATGTGTTTGGCCCAGCGGTGCACAGCGGCGTCTTTGCCGGGGTTCACGAAGAGGAACCCGGGCCGGCCCGGTTCGCCCGTATGCAGGACGTCCGGGTAGCCGTCGCCGGTAAAGTCGCCGGCGGAGGCGAGGAGCGGATCGGGGTACGAGGTGGGGGAATAGGTTCGTGGGACATATAGCTCATGACGCGTCGTGAATTCGGGGCCGATGAAGATATTCGGGCCGGCGATGACGTCCATATTCCCATCCAGATTCACGTCGGCGGCCGTGACGGCTTCGCTGTAGAACATGGCTTCCAGCTGCTGTTTCCGGAAGCGGGGGGATGTCACTTCGATCGGGTGGGCGTTTTTGACGTCCATCGGCTTGACGCCCACGCCGCGGAAGCGGATCTCGGTGCCGGCGGGGCCGGCGATGAAGAGGCCGACCTGCCCGTGCGCCGTGCCCGCGGCGGCGGTGACGCCGGCCTCGACCGTGCCGGCGCCATTCAACAACCCGCGCAGCGACGTGCCCACGGAGTGGATTTCGACGCGGTTCCAGCTGTTATCGAGCTTCAACGGTTCGATGCCCTGTTTGCCGCCGAGTTGCCCGGGGTACAGCAAGCCAAGACCAGGGTACTCGGCCCGGAAGTCGACCATGCTCATCGGGTACGGACTCGGGTTCGGCTCGACGACCGTGCGCTCGACCAATTTACCGGTCGCATCCAGCACGATGTGATGACCGCCTACCTTGCCCTCGCCAAACGAATACAAGATGCCCGTCGTCCGCTCCCCTTCACTCTCCGCGTGGATCACGATCCCCGGCTCACAACCCGGCCCGCAGCGAAACGACGCCATCGCCGCCAGGTCCTGGCTGGTGATGTCCAGCAGCAGCAACGCGCTCCCGCCCTGCCCTACGACGCCCACGTACTCCCCGGCCTGTACCCGCCAGCGTCCGCTCTGAGGCCGCACACCGTCCATGCTCGTGGCATCGAAGGTTCGGGCCGGCAAAAACGTCTGCACATACGCCGCGTCGAGGGTCGGCGCGAGGGCGGCGCTGGGCGATGGCGGCTCGGCCGCCTGCTGACCCAGCAGCTGGGCGAGAGGGATCGTTTCCTCCTCTTTTTTAGTGTCCTGGGCAAGTGCCAGAGCGGGTGTCAGGAGCGCGCAGAGCGCGAAAAGGACCCAACGGGGTAGGCATGATTTCATGACGGACGCTCGTAAGAACCGTAAAGCAAAAACCGACGATCACAACGTGCCCCAGAACACAAACGTGCCCCGGCTGCCGGACGTAACGATGTCCAGGGAGCCATCGCCGTCGATGTCGATGACTTTGACCTCGGAGCCGACGCCGGACTTATTGTGGATGAGGCGCGGGACAAATTCCACCCCGCCGGCGGCGCCGGGGCTCCGCACGGTCTGGTACCAATAGATGACTCCTTCCCCATCGGGATCGGGGTCCGAGAAAGCATCGAGGTGGGACCAGTGGCGTTTGCCGGTTACGAAGTCCAACACGCCGTCGTGGTTGATGTCGGCCAGGGTGGCGCCGGAGTGGACCTGCGAGAACGTGACCCCGCCGGCGTTTTTCGTCGAAAAATCCCCCATGATGAGGTGCTCGACGAACGTGATCTTGCCGGCGGCGTCGCGCTGCTGCTCGTACCAGGCGAGGCCCCACCCGTGGGCGGAGAGGCTGGTGACGACGTCGTTGAGGCCGTCGCCGTTGAAGTCGTACACGGCGATCTCGGCGCCGCCCGGATGCTGGGGCGAGCGGGTCAGCCGGCCGAAATGGGCTTCGTGGTAGATCCACATCCCCGTATCCGCGCCGGCGGCGGGCTGCTCCCACCATCCGCGCGCCTGGAGGATGTCGACCCGGCCGTCGCCGTTGACGTCGCCGGTGCCCACGCCGTGCGTATTGCAGCCAGCGACGACCGGCTGGGAGATCTTATGGACCTTCCACGCGCCGTTCAGGTTTGCGGGGTCAGGTTCGGCGTAGGCCACGCGACCGTCGTTGGCTACATAGACGATCTCGGGCTTTCCGTCAGCGTCGACATCGGCGCGGACCGCCGTTTCGCTGCACACGTCTGGCAGCGCCTCAACCCGATCCCAGAAGCGTTTCTCGCCTTGCGGGTTCAGGTAGAGCACGAGCGGCCGGCGTTCGGTGACGAGGGCATCGATCCATCCGTCCTCGTTCCAGTCGTTCGCAAACGTCAACATGTCGTTGATGTACTCGAGTCCCGGGTTGAATACCCGCGCCTCGTAATATTCGCGGCGGACGCCGAAGTCAGGGCCGAGGTAATAAAACGGACCCGAGATGAGGTCCTGCACGCCGTCGCGGTTGACGTCCGCCACGTCGGCGCCCCAGCCGTAATAAAACTCATTCACCTGCTGAACCCGGAAGTCGCTCGAGGTCTGTTCAGGCTCAACCGTCAGCGTGTGCAGATCTTTCACCGACACGTCATCGAACTCGACCTTCCCGGAGCCGACGTACAGGGCGATCGGGCCGTAACCATGGACGTACGTCACAGGGATGATGACGGCTCCCCCGAACTCGGGCGCTTCCGCCTGTGGGAAATCCTGCGCCGTACCACCTCGGATGGCGTTGCGGACGTTGTTGAGATGGTTGAAGATGGCATTGCCGTCGACAAAGACCTCAAGCGTATTCCAGGTATCCGCTTTCGCCAGCACGGGCGCGGACATCGCCGCGGTGGCTGCATCGAGCACCGGGCTGGAAGACATCGCCGGTTGGTTGCCGCCGCCTCCGCCGCCCTGCGGGCCCCGGGCGGACGTTTTAGCGGTGATCTTCCCATTCGCGTCCAGCGTCACCCGGTAGGGGGCGACGGTTTCGCCCTCGATTGCCACAAAAATCCCCTTCATGCCCGTCGGCGTTTCCTCGGCGCGCAGCAGGATGCCGGCGTCGCACGGGCCGGCGCAGCGGAAACGGGTGAAGACGGCGGCATTTTGATACGATTCATCCAGCATCAGCCACCCGCCGTCTCGCCCGGCCGTCCCGGTGATCGTCCCAAACTCGGCCCGCCACTGGGCCTGGCCCACCGGCTGCCAGCCGGCAAGGTCGGAGCCATAAAAGGTATAATCCGGGATAAAATCCGGCGCCGGGCTCTGTTGGGCCCGAGCCGGGGCCGCCAGTACCAGGCTCAGTGCGGCGAGCATGCCGGCGGTTTTCAGAAGCACCATGACAGACCTCTAGGGATGATTCATGCACCGGCCGGCGCAAAGCGCTTCCGCCGGAGGGGAGCCTCAAAAGAGGCGGGACGTTCGGGGCTGGAAATTACCGGGGGAGGGCAAAAGCAACGTAGCTGGGGCTACGCGGCGTGGTCAGCCGGGGAGCGCCCTGCCCGCCCTGCGTCGCCGATATCACGACAAACTGCCGGCCGCCTACCTGGTAGACGGCCGGAATGCCTTCACCCACTCCGGGCAAAGACGTCGACCAGAGCACGGCCCCGGTCTCGCGATCATGGGCCCACAACTTTTCGCCGGCGGACACAAAGATCAGCTCGCCGGCCGTGATGGTTGGCCCTCCGCGGACCCAGACTGTAGCGCCGGTGTTCAGGATGCCTTTTTCGACCAGGTGTGGCACTTCGCCGACAGGCACCTGCCAATCAATGTCGCCCGTGTTCATGTCGTACGCGGTGAGGCGGAACCACGGGGGCTGGATCACGGGTATGCCCTTGCTATCGAGAATGTGGTTCCATCCGCTCTGATACCGTGGCGGCGCCTCGGGCCGGCCCACGAGGTTCTGGGTAGAGGCGAGCTCCTGGCCGGTGGTGAGCGCGAGTTCCGGGTTGGCCAGGTACGCGAGGAGCGCGTCGTACTGGCCGTCGGTCATCTGCGGGAACGCCGGCATCAGGCCCTGCCCTACCAGCAGCTGCTGCTTCATGTCGTCGTGGCTCAGCCGCTCCGTCACCCCAACGAGCGACGGTATGCCGCCGAGGGGTTGCCCCTGCCGGTTGGCGCCGTGGCAGAGCTGGCAGTTCGCCAGATAAAACGCCTGCCCCTGATCGAAGGGGGATCCGCCCGTACCGACCGCGCCCGGGTAGATGGGCTCGAGCTTGAGGATGGACGGCATGTTGTAGCTGAGGACAAAAAACGTCCCGTCCCGAGGGTCGCCGGCGGTCGATCCCCAGTTGGCCCCACCTCGGTTGCCGGGCGACTGGAGCGTGGGCCGCGTATCCGGAGGTGTGAACATCCCTTTGTACACCATCGAGCGAACAAGCGCTTCCAGGGAGTCGCGGTCGCGGGTGTCCATGTGGGGGTTGAAGTCCTCGATGGCCAGGGACTGGGGGATAAATGGCGCCGGCTTCGTAGGGAACGGCTGCGTGGGCCAGGGCTGCTCGCCCGGCATGTCGGACCCCGGCACAGGCCGCTCTTCAATCGGCCAGAGCGGCTCGCCCGTCTCCCGGTTGAAGGCGAACACAAAGCCCGTCTTCGTCGCCAGCGACACGATGTCGAGCGGCCGACCCTCCCGCTCGATGGTCAGCAGGACCGGCGTGGCGGTGAGGTCGTAGTCCCACAGGTCGTGGTGGACCGTCTGGAAGTGCCATTTCCGCGCGCCGGTGCGGGCGTCGAGGGCGACGAGCGAGTTGGCAAACAGGTTTTCGCCGTGACGATCGACGCCGTAGAAGTCGTAGTTGGCGGATCCGAGCGGGACGTACACGATGCCCCGGTGTTCATCCAGGCTTATCCCGCCCCACGCGTTGGCGCCTCCGGCTTCATCGGAGCGGCCCGGGGGCCAGGTATCGTAGCCGAACTGTCCCGGCTTGGGGAGGGTATGGAAGATCCACGCCTGCTGGCCGGTGCGGATGTCGAAGCCGCGGATGTGCCCCGGGCCGGCGGCGTAGCCCTCACCTGGCGCGGAGCCCATGATGTAGAGGTCTTCGAAGACGACGCCCGGAACCGGCGCCGTGGCGCGGTGCATGCGTAGCGGGTCGATATCCAGCCCGTTCCTCAGATCCACCTTGCCCCCGTCACCAAAGGAAGGGATGGATTCTCCCGTATCTGCATCGATCGCGACCAGGAAGTAACTGCCTCGAAAGAACAAGATGCGTCTCTCGGACCGGTCGGCGCTTTCCCAGTAGGCGATTCCGTGTTCAACGCGGCCAGTAGGCAGTGTGCTGGTATGGACCCACAACTCAGCGCCAGTGCCGGCGTGCAGGGCTACGACGGCTTTTTCGTCACCAAAGACGTACATCGTCGAGTCGATCACGATTGGGTTAAACGCTTCGACGCCTGAAGACGTGTACCGCCACACCTCCTGCAATTGCCCAACGTTTGTTCGATCGATCTGATCTAGCGAAGAGAAATGTGTGGCGCCCGGCTCGGCTTCGTAGCGCGTCCAACGGCTGTATTTCTCATCCAACCGGGTCCCTTGCGGGTTACATGCGGACAGCAACACCGCGGCAAGTACCAGAACGCAGAGGGGAAAGCGTACGGAGTGAAACATGTGTCTGTTCGGGATGCGTGTAGGTATTTCGGCAACGTTGAACGAGCCTAGTTCGGGAATGAAATAATACCGGGTGGCGTTCATCGCTCCGAGTGGCAATCTTTGCGAGTCGTTGGAGGATTTTTCGCGGATCTCCGCTAGCGATTGACGTCGCGCCAGCCGCCCGGCGGGCTCCCAATCTCTCGCCGGAACAGCCGATTGAAGTGGGAAGGGTCCGCGTAGCCCACTTTCTCCGCGATTTCCGTGATCTTCATCTCGGTATGAACCAGCAGATGGCGGGCTTCCGTCATCCGGCGCCAGAGGATCCATTCCCCCACGGTGCGACCGGTAAGGCGGCGGATGGTGGTGGTGAGGTGCGCCGGCGAATAATGGACAGCCTTCGCCACATCCGAGAGTGAAAGCGATTCCGCGTAGTGGGCGTCTATGACATCGAACACTTGTTTCAGGAGGGGCTGCGTATGGGCATGCGTCGAGGGATGCTCCAGTTCGGAGATGCGGCACACCTTCACCAGCAGCAACACCAGGAGGGCGTGGGCCGCCTCCTCCCAGTAGGATTCCTGCGAAAGCCGCTCCGCTTCGAGGGCACGCAGGGCGGACTCCCACTCGGGCCGGCGGTTGGGGGGCACGTTCAGGCGTAGTGGATTATGGCGGGATCCGAACGCAAATGGGGCCAGAAACGGGTGCTGAAGGATCCCCAGCAACGACCCTTTGACGTATTTAGCAGGGTCGAGGGCCGCGGCGGTAAATTCCAGGATCCAGATCGTCGCCTGCTTCTCCAACACGTCCTCCGCCCATTCATGCACCTGCCCCGGGGGGATGATCAGGAGGTCGCCGGCCGCGCTCTCCCACGTCAGATCCCCCAGCCGGTGGATGCCACCGGGCTCCTCAAAATAGACGATCTCAAAAAACCGATGCGCATGAGGGGTCAGAAAGCGCTCGGTGTGCTCTGGCTCCAGTCGGAAGGCGCGCACCTGCGGCCCGCCCATGGTGGGGGTAAAATTGAAGAGCTCTGGCATGGCGTGATCTGCGACGCGAGGTGTCGATAAGGCGCGAGGCGCAGGTCCAACATCGGGGTCTATAGAATATTGAGATTCAGTCTAGCATGCAAGCGACGGCCGAGGGTTCGGCCCGTTTCACGTTCAAGGTCCAAGGTTCAAGGAGTCGCCCCCTTAAACCTTGAACCCCGAACGTTAATCCACGTCAAGCCTGCACCGCCTCTTTCTTGTCCTTGAACATGAACCCGAAGAACACGGCCACCACGATGGCCATGGCCCCCATGATGGTCCAGAACAGGCTCCAATTGGCCATGGACTGCGTGGTCGCCGAGCCAAGGAACGAATTAAAGAGCCGGCCCGAGAGCTGTGCGCCGATCAGCATGCCGATGCCGTACGTGGCGAACACGAGCATACCCTGGGCCTGCGAGCGGATGGCCGGATTGGCGAGCCGGTCGATATAAATCTGGCCTGTGACGAAGAAGAAGTCGTAGCAGATCCCATGCAGAATGATGCCGCCGGCGATCATCCAGAATACCGACTCGGGCGCGGCGATCGCGAACAGGGCATATCGAACAGCCCACGCGAGCATCCCGACGAGCAGCATCCACTTCACGCCGAGCCGGCGGAAGAAGAATGGCATCAGCAGCATGAACACCATCTCCGAAACCTGACCCAGCGTCTGTGTCGCGGCGATGTTTTCCACGCCCGTAGCCCCCAGGAACAGCTGCGTGAAGTTGTAATAGGCGGCCAGCGGGATACAGATGAGCATCGAGCTGACGATGAAAGCGATAAACGAAGGGCTCTTCAGCTGCTGGAACGCGTCGATACCGAGCAGGCTGCGGATCGACACTTTCTGCCCGGCCGCCGGAGGCGGGGTATGGGGCAGGGTAAAGCTGTAGAAGCCCAGGAGGATACCCGCGATGCCCGCGGCGTACAAGGGCAACGGCGTCTGCTCCGGCACGCCTCCGTCGACCATCGGTTTGAGGATGAAGGGGAACATGACCAGGCCGGCGAATATCCAGCTAAACGTGCCCCAGGCGCGAATCTTCGGGAAGTCCCTCTCCGGATTTTCGATATGATGGAACGCGAGCGAGTTCGACAGACCGAGCGTCGGCGTATAGGCCAGCTGGTGCAGGATGATCATCGCGATGAACATCACCGGCGACGACTCGAACTGAGGCGCCAGCAGCAAAAACAGGCCACTCAGCAGGTGCATCACGCCCAGTACCTTCTCCGTGCTAAAATAGCGGTCGGCGATGAGGCCGAGGAAGAAGGGCGAAATGAGCGCGCCGATCGGCTGCGCCGTAAACGCCCAGAAGGTGACAGTACCCATCCCCACGGTCGACATATAGACCGCAATGCTGGTGTACCACGCTCCCCACACAAAAAACTGGAGAAACGACAACAGGCTCAGCCGACTGGTCAGGTTCGAATGCATGGTTTACTCGTGCGTATGGTGAAAAAAAACCTGCGGCTATCAGGACCGCAGGGCTATGGAGCGATCGCGGAACGTGATCGTGGTACCGCTTCCATCCAGGGCAAGATATATCGACTCGACCCACTCGGGTTCGCCTGGATCATGGTGAAGATATTCGGCCAGCACGGCGCGCATGACGGGTGAGTGCGTCACGCAGACGTACCGACGGGCCTGTAGGGGAGCAACGTACAACAGGCTAGTGGAGAAGGCAAGAACGCGACGTGCAACGGCCCGCGTATCCTCTCCGGGTGGGTCGGTATGCCCCAACCAGTATCCGATCCGGTCCGGGCTCCGGAAGAACGCATGAAAGAAGGCCACGGCGTCGACATCCGCGCCGGCCAGCCCGGCCTCGGGGATCTGGGCCGCCACGGCCTCCGGTGTGCTCATCATCTCGACACGACGGCCGGCCAGGAACAGGTCCGGATTCCGGATCGCCCACTCCGCCCGCGGCGCCGGCAGGCCGACCTCGCTACCCAAACGCTCCGCCATCACGGCCCGCAGGCCGGCCGCCGTCTCCTGCGTCCGCCGCGTCGACGTGCACAAAAAATAGATCGCCTCGTCCGGCCGGATCTGTTCCGCCAGACGCACTCCCGCCGCCCGGATCTCGGCCTGGCCCTCATCCGTGACGGGCATATCGCCCTGGTGGGACGCCACGCGGCCGTGCCGGATCAGATGTACGACGATGGATGCGGTCTCGTTCACTCTACCCTCCTCCCGATTAATCCAGGGTCGTGTATATCGCGCGCTCGCGGTGCTCCAGATGCGGCAGCGCCTGGCCGAGCACGTACTCCTTAAAATGAACGGTCTGCTTGTGGGCCTCGAAGCAGGCTTCGTCGACGTACTGCTCGTAGAGCAGAAAGGTCGCCGGATCGTCCGCGGAACGCTGGGCGATAAAGTGGATCGCGCCCGGCTCCTGGCTCGACAGGGCGGCCATCGTCCGAACGATGCCTTCGATAAAGGATTCCTTGCCCGGCTTTGCCCGCCAGGTAGCGACTACGACGTAAGCCATGGGATTAGCGATTAGCGATTAGCGATTAGCGATTAGCGATTAGCGAATAAACGATTGGCGATCTCCCACCAGGTTATCCCCCCGCGTTCCCCGCCGCGAGGTGCACGGCGTCGCGGATCTTGAGGTAACAGCCGCAGCGGCAGAGGTTGCCGCCGAGAGCGGTGTCGATCTCATGATCCGTCGGGTGGGGGGTTTCCTCGAGCAGGCGTTTGGTGGCGAGGATCATCCCGGGCGTGCAATAGCCGCACTGGAAGGCGTGTGCCTCGACAAAGGCGCGTTGCACGGGATGAGTTCCGCCGAGACCCTCGACCGTCGTGATCGATCGCCCCTGCGCCATCGGCGTGAGGTAGATACAACTGGAGATCGGCTCGGCGTCGACGAGCACCGTGCACGAACCGCAGACGCCCAGGCCGCACGTTTCGCGCACGCTCAGCAGTCCGAATCGCTCACGAAGCACGTCGAGCAGCATCTCGTCGGCGCGGACGTCGACGTCGGCCGGCGCGCCGTTCAGGGTAAACTGGACTTTCATGATTTCTCCGATCGGTGGAGGCCGGCCTCCACGATGTCTCGCATTTCACGACGACGCGCCTCGTCGACAGTGCCGCCGCCGTCGATGGACGCCAGCACGCGTTCCGCCGTCATCGGCAACGCGGTCATGTGGATACCGCTCGCGGCGAGGGCGTTTCCGATCGCCGCGGGGATCGGCGGCAGGGCGGTTTCGCCCAACCCGTACACCTGGGCCCCTTCGCGCTCGACGAGGTCGTGCGTGATCCGCGGCATGTCGTGGAAGCTCGGGATGTTGTAGTCCGACAGATTGGCGTTCGTCACTTGCCCCCCGTCAAACGTGATGTTCTCAAACAGCGCCGTCCCGAGGCCCATGATGATGGAGCCTTCGTTCTGCAACTCGGCGGCGGCGCGGCGAACCACCTTGCCGGCGTAGATGGAGGCATGGACGTGCCGCACGTGCAGCTTGCCGGTCTCGACATCCACGTCCACGACGGCGCCGGCGGCGCCCTGGTGCCAGTGCGACGAGGCGATGCCCTGCCCGGTGTCCGGGTCCAGCCCGCCCTTGTCCGTCACCTCGCCGACGCCCCGCTTGCCATTTTTCTCGAGGTCCCGCACGGCCTCGACCAGCGCCCGGCTCATCACGTGCGTCGATCGGCTGGAGGTGGTCCGGGTGTCGTAGGGGACGAGGTCGGTGTCGGGGTCCGGGTAGGTCACGCGCTCCATCGGCACCCCCAGCAGCTCGGCGGCCATCTGGCGGATCGCCGGCCGCGCGCCCTGGCCCATCTCGATCGTGGCGCAGCGGATCGTGAACGTCCCGTCGTCCTCCGCCTCGATCGCGATCGAGGCGCGGCTGGGGGTCTGCATTCCCTTCATGAGGACGCAGACCCCTTTGCCGGCGTGATCATCGGAAGTATGGTAACCTATAGCCTCCGCGCTCCGACGCAGGCATTCCTCGAACGCGACGTCGTGCATGATTTCGCCCGTGCAGTAGGTATCCCCTTCGCGCAGGATGTTCTTCATCCGCAACGTGTAAGGATCCATGTCGAGGCGCCGCGCGAGCATGTCCATCAGGCGCTCCGAAGCCCAGATACACTGCATCTGGCCATACCCTCGGTAGGCGCCGTTTGGCGGGGTATTCGTATAGACACAGTGGGAATCCACCCACACATTCGGAATCCGATACGGGCCCGGCGAGGCATACCCCATCTTCTGCGCCACACCCGGACCGCTGTCCGCGTGCGCACCGGTATTCGCCCAGCAGGCCACGTGTTTCGCGACAAGGGTGCCGTCCCGCATAGCGCCGATCTTCATCCACAACGTGGCCGGGTGGCGGTTCATCGTCTGCCACTCCTCGGCGCGATCCAGCACCACCTTCACGGGCCGGCCCGTCTTCCGCGCCAGCGCGGCGGCGATGGCCTCGGTACGCACAAACGTCTTCGCGCCGAACGATCCGCCCATGGGCGGGCAGACAATACGCACCTGCTCCGGCTGGAGGCCGAAAATGCCGGCGAGGTCCATCCGGTTGTTGAAGGGTGTCTGGGTGCCAGACCACACTTCCAGCCGGCCCTCGTGCCACCGGGCCAGCGAGGCGTGCGGCTCCATCGGCACGTGCGCGGCGCTGTCGGTGGTGAAGACTTCTTCGACGACGACGTCGCACTCGGCGAACGCACGGTCCACGTCGCCGTGCCGGATACGAAAGCGGTGGCAGATGTTGGTGCCGTCGATCGGCCGCATGCCGAAGTAGGCGGCGTCGTTTTCGGAGATATAATGGCGGGGATGGACGAGCGGCGCGCCCGGAGCGATGGCCTCCATCTCGGTAAACACGGCCGGCAACTCGTCGTAATCGACATCGATCAGTGGCAGCGCCTCGTCCGCCGCGCGCCGCGTGGCCGCCGCGACGGCCACCACCGGGGCGCCGACGAACATCACTTCGTCCATCGCCAGCACGCTCTCGTCGCGGATCTGGCATCCGTACCGGTTCAGGTCGCGGATGTCGTCCCGCGTCAGCACGACGACGCCTTCGGGCACCGCCGAGGTGTCGATCCGGCGGATGCGGGCATGGGCATACGGGGAGCGCAGGATGCGGGCATGCCACATCCCCTCCATCTCCATATCCTGCGAATACCGGATCGATCCGTCGGCTCTGGGGTCAGACATCGTATCGGAAGAACGCGTGGGGTCAGACATAAGCAAGCTCCTCCAGGGCCCGACGCACTTCGACAGCGATGACGCGCCGGCGATACTCTGCCGAGCCACGTGAATCGGATATGGGTTCGATGCGGCTGGCGTACTCCTCGCCAATCTCGCGCGCACGGCGCGTACCGGAGCCGACGGCCGCGCACAGATCGGGGAAATACTGGGGCGTGCTGGTAGCGGCGCCCACGGCGAGCCGCAACTCACCTCCGCGCCGCACCGCGGCGACGGAGACGCAGGGGCGGTCCTCGCTGGACCGCGTCCGGAACTTGCGGTACACGCCGGCCTCGACGCCGCCGGGCACGCGGACTTCCACCAGCAGCTCGTCCGGCGCAAGCGCGGTTTCGTAGTAGCCAAGGATGAAGTTCTCGATCGGGACTTCCCGGACGCCCTTCGGCCCCCGCAACACGGCGCGGGCGCCCATCGCGAGGAACATCGCCGGCGGGTCCGAGGCATAGTCGGCATCCGCCAGGACGCCGCCCACCGTGGCCTGGTTGCGCACCCGCGGACTCGCAACTTCCCCGAACGCCCGGGCGAGCGCCGGCCAGCCCCGCCGGACGTCCGGCGACAACTCCATCGCCCGGTGCGTGGTCATGGGGCCGATGCGTAACTCACCGTCGGCCCGGATGTAGCTCAGCCCGGGCACGCCGCGCAGGCTCAGCAGGGCGGCTGGCGCCATGAAGCCGACATTCATCAGCACGCCGACAAATGTGCCGCCGGCGACGACGGTCGCTTCTTCCTGTAGCTCGGCGCGCATCCCCAACGCCTCGTCCAGCGAGGTGGGGGCCAGCCATTGAGGGCCGTTTCCTTCCATGTCGGTACTCGTCAATCGGGGATGGGGGTCAATCTTCGATGATCGCGACGGCGCGAATCGGGGCCGCCGTCGTCCCCATCCACTTCACGGGGAATACGGAGAGTTTGAAGCCGTGGGTAGGCAGCTGGTCCAGGTGCATCAGGTTCTCGATGTGCCAGTAATCCTCGTCGAGCATGACGCGATGAGCCTCCCAGAACTTCTTCCGTTCGAACATGGCCCAGACGGGCGGGTCGAACGTGACCGCGTCGGTGCCCATCATCCGCACCCCCTTCGAGATCAGGTACCGCGTGGCCTCGCCGGTCATGCCGACATGGTCCGTCAGGTACCGCTGCTCGTGGTTGTAGGCCGACGCCCCGGTCTGGATCAGCACGATGTCCTTCTCCTTCAACGTGTAGTTGATCTTCTTGAGCGCCTCGTCGATATCGGCGACGGTGATCCCGTAGCCTTTTTCCTTGTGGCGGAAGTCCAGCACCACACCGTCCGAGAAGCAATACTCCAAAGGGATCCCCTCCGGGCCCGGTGCGTCCGGCCCCCGCAGGTGCTTCACGGCATCCACGTGGGTCCCTACGTGATCGCTCGTCGCGATGTAGTAACTGGCCGTGAGCCACGTCGCACCGTGCGCGGCGGCGCCGATGCGCTCGGCAAACTGCTCCCAGCTCTCATACACCAGCATCACCGGCGGCGGAACGCGCGGAAAGGTGACCATGTTGGGGTGGACGGGCATCGATAGATCGACAAGACGACTCATGAGCACAAACCTCAAGCTTCAATCGGTGAGTAAAAAAAGGCAGCATGAAAGGGCAAAAGAGAAAAGGCAAAAGAGAAAACAATGACAGAATTAACCTGGCTGTGGCGGATCACTCCTCTGCTACTCTTTTACTTTTTGCCTTCTCCTGTTTTTCCTTTTTCCTTTTACCTTTTACCTTTTACCTTTTACTTCCCCATCATCGCCAGCAGCCCTCGGGCCATGGCGTCGGCGAAGACGGGGTCGTTGATGGTAGTGTCGAATTCGTACACGGGAATATCCTTGCGCAGGTGGGAGCGCAGCGTATCGAACAGGGCGGCATCGGCTTCGGGCCAGTGGTAAGGGCCACCTGGTTCGGAAATCACGGAAACGGCTTTCAGGGGGAAATAGACGGCGACGGGCCCCGTGGAGGCATTAAACTTTTCGGCGAATATCTTCCCCAGCTTCGCGTTGTCGTCGATGTCGGTCCGGACCAGCGTCTGCTTCGCGTTGTGGTGGTAGATCCGCCGGCTCCGCAGCGCCACGGGCACGCTCTCCGGCTCCCAGAAGTTGACGATGTCGACGCAGCCCGGCGCATACACGGCCGGCGTGCCGATCTTCGCCGCGGCATCGAGACGGGTGGGGCCGGCGGACATGACGCCGCCCAGCAGCTCGTCCGCCCATTCGGTGAGGGTCACGTCGAACACGCCGTCGACTTCGCCGGCCTCGATGAGGCTCTCCATGGTCATCCCCCCCGACCCTACAGCGTGGAAAACCAGCAACTCGAAGCCGGCCGCCTCGAAGTGGGTCCGCGCCCGCTCGACACACTTTGTCGTATTCCCGAACATGGACGCGGTGATCGTGGGCTTGTCGTCGCCGGGCGGTACCTCGGCTTCGACCATGCCACAGACGGCCGCGGCGGCGCGGGTGAACACCCCGCGCGCGATCCCGTTCAGGCCGCTGATGTCGACGATCGACGGGACCATGACGATGTCTTTCACCCCGACAAACGGCCGGGTGTCGCCGCTGGCGAGCGTGGACACCATTACCTTCGGGATGCCGAGCGGCAGGGCTCGCATGGCGGCGGTGCCGACGGTCGTGCCGGCGCCTCCTCCCATCCCGATGATGGCGTCGAGCCGGCCCTCACGGTGCAGGCGCTGTACGACGGCGCGAACCCCTTCGGTCATCGCGATCACCGCTCGGCCGCGGTCGTTGTCGGCCGCCAGCTTCGCGAGGTCGGCGCCGGCCGCCGTGGCCACGTCCTGTCGGGTGACGTCGGCTCGGAAAGCCGCCTCGCCCAGCACTCCGGAATCGATCACCAGCGTCCGGTGGCCTCGCCGTTCAATCTGCTGCTTGACGAATTCCACCTCCGCGCCTTTGGTGTCGAGCGCGCCGATGATCACGATGGTAGCCATGCCGTGCGTGTTATGAGTAGGCCGGGGGAGTGTCAAGCACTGATATGCGCGACCAGCTGGTCGCGCATCCAGAGGGCCGCGCGGAGGGGGTCGGCCGGCGGTGGGCTGTCGGCGTCCGGCCACATCTCGATCGAGTACAGGCCGCGGTAGCCGGATACCTCCGTGGCGCGCACGAGGGCGGCGAAGTCGTAATCCGCATGCACCATCTGGTCATCGAAGCCGGTCCCCTTGGCCGACACAAACGCGAGATAGGGCAGCATCTTGTTCAGCCCCCCGATGCGGTCGTCGATGGAGCCGGCCGGCGTATTCCCGTAGTCGACCAGCGCGCGGCAATGCGGGCTGTCCATGGTCTGGATGATGGAGACGACGATGTCGATGTCGCGGGTGAAGCCGGAGTGGTTCTCGACGAGGACGACGATGTCCTTCTCCTGCGCGTAGTCGACGATCCGTCGGTAGGAGTCGAGCGTGATTTCCGGCTGATACGTCTCGCCCGGCCGGCCGCCGGCGTCCACCCGAATGCTCGGCGCCCCCATGGCCACGGCCCGGTCGATCCACTCCCGCGCGCCGGCGACGCCCTGGTCGCGCACGGCGGCGTCGGCGTCCGACAAGTTGGCCAGGCCGCTGACCTGGATGTTCGAGATCCGCGACCCGATGCGTTCGGCGGCGACGCGGACGCGTTCGCAGTAGGCGAGCGACGTATCGTCGAACTGCCGCTCCCACACCTCGACATGGCGCAGCCCGAGCTCGCCACGGACGAAGTCCGGAAACGTCTCCAGGGTCAGGTCCGATCCGGTGGTCGGCTCGGCCATCAGTGTCCGCGTCGTGGGGAAACGGGAGCGGAAACAGACGGACGTGACACCGATGCGCTCCAGCCGCGCCGCCGCGCCGGCAGCGTCGGCCACGGCAGCGGTTTCTGTATTTCCGGGCGTACACGCCCAGAGCGGAGCAGCCGCCATGAAGAGGCTGCCCCGCTGAATGAACGTTCTGCGATCCATGAGGGTTAGGCGCTAATGTTAGCCAGAAGTTGGTCCTTCATCCAGTTGCCGGCGCGGATGGGGTCCGCCGGAGGCGGGCTGTCGCCATCGGGATACATCTCGATCGAGTAGATCCCCCGGTAGCCGGAGTCCTCGGTGGCGCGAACGAGCGCCGCGAAGTCGTAATCGGTGTGCTCCATCTGATCGTTATAGCCCGTCCCTTTGGCCGAGACGAACGAGATGTAGGGGAGGAGCTTGGAAAGTCCGGCGATGCGGATGTCGGTGGAGCCCGCCGGCGTGTTGCCGTAGTCCGCGAGGCCGCGGCAGTTCGGATGATTGACGGTTTGCAGAATGGCCACCACGTTGTCGATGTTCATGCTGAACCCGACGTGGTTTTCGACCAGCACCGTCACGTTTTTCTCGCCGGCGTATTCGGCAATCTGGCGAAACGAATCGGCCGTTACGTCCACCAGGAACTCCTGCCCTGCCTTGCCGCCGGTGTTCACACGAAAGCTAGGGACGCCCATCGCGACGCACCGATCAACCCATTCCTTCGACTGTTTCACGCCGAGCGCGCGCTGCGCCGGGTCAACATCCGACAGATCGGCCATTCCTTCATCTACCTGTATATTTGTGATCCGGGAGCCGATGCGCTCGGCGGCGTTGCGGATCTTCTCACAATAGGCCAGGGTCATCTCGTCGAACTGGAAGTCCCACACCTCGACATTACGGAGCCCGAACCTATCGTAGATAAACTGTGGCGCCTGCTCCAGCGTGATGGTCGGCGCCGTGTTCGGCTCCGCCGCGAAGGCGCGGGTTTTCGCAAAGTAGGAGCGAATACACACGGTGGTGATCCCGATGCGTGCGAGCAGGGCGTCGGTGGAGACGGGCGTCACGGCCGGCACAGCGGTCTCCGCCGTGTCGGTGCCGCCCGGAGCGCACGACGACCAGAGCGGCGCGGCGATCGCGACCAGGGCACTGTTCTGTAGAAACGTTCGGCGATCCATAGGTATCGAGTCGGGTTGGTGGAGGGAGAGGTTGAAAGATCAAACGAACAGGGCCAGTTGGTCAGCCCTTATCCGGGTTGGGGATCATAATATCGCGAATCATCCCGTTCAACTCATAACAGGCTGCGATAAACTGTCGGAGCGTGCGCCGTGTCGGTGGGAACGCATCGAATTCCGCAGCGGACATCCCATCCTCGGCATACGCCCTGCGGAAATCCTCGAACCGCATGAGTTCCGAGACGATCTTCGGGTCGACGGGGGTGTCGATGCGCGATTCGACCGGGATGTCGCTCGCGTTGAACCGCACCTGCCACTTGTAAGGCGGCGAGATCACGACGTCGCCGCCGATGAATTCCGACCAGTGCATGTGGTTGCGGAAGGCGGCCGACAGCAGGCGAAGGCGATAGCCGCGTTCGCGATACAGCGTGTAGGCTTTTTTGAAGATGGCGACGCCGGCCCACTCGAAAATGCCGGGGTCGGCCGACATGTTGCGCTGATCGGCCGCGACCTTCAACCAGTCGTCGATCCGGCCTACCATGATCGTGCAGACGGATGCGATGCTCGCGATCTCTTTCCCCTCCCGTTCGCGGCGGACCAGCCCGCGCTCGACGGCCTCGGCCACGGCGATGGCCTGCGGTACGGAGAAGGAAACCGTGGCGTTGATGCTGACCCCGTGGTAGGTCGCCTCCTCGATGGCGCGGACGCCGGCTTCGGTCACGGGGATTTTGACGATGATGTTGGGGGCGAGCGTGTGAAAATACCGTGCCTGGGCGACGATCGCGTCGGCGTCCCGGTAGAGGCGCGGGTCGGTCTGCACGGACAATCGCCCGTTCCGGCCGGCCTGCTGGTGATAGATGGGCTCGAGCAGGGTAGCCGCCTTCTTCGAGATCTCCTCGACGAGTTTCCAGGCGACGGTGTCTTCGCTGGCGGTCGGCAGCTCGCGGATCAACTCGGCGATACGCCCCTTCCAGGCGCCGAACGACTGCTTCAGCACGTCGAGCACGATCACCGGATTACACGTCGCACCGACGCCGCCGTGTTCGATCGTATAGGAGAGTTCTTCCAGCGCGGCCGAGTCGTTCCAGAGCACCGTGGGGGTGCTCTGCGTCATCTCGAACAGCGGGCTTTTATACGCCGTTTTCGTTTGGCTCATGGCTCCATTGGATAGGGTAAGATGAGAAAAAGGGGACGAGCGGGGCGAGGTCAGAACGTGCGGGACCAGGCTTTCGGCCACCGCTCCACCACCACCTTCTTTTTGGTGTAGAACTCGAACGAGTCACGCCCCTGGCCATGGAGGTCCCCGAAAAAGCTCTCGCGCGCTCCGCTGAACGGGAAAAACGCCATGGGCGCCGCCACACCGATGTTGATGCCGACGTTCCCAACATCCACTTCGTTCTTGAACCGACGCGCGTTGGCCCCGCTGCTCGTGAAGAGCGACGCCTGGTTGCCGTATGTGCCGGTGTTGACCCGTGCGATCGCCGCGTCGATGTCGTCCACATAATGCACCGAGAGCACCGGCCCAAAGATCTCGGTGGAGGCCACTTCGCTCGTGAACGGCAGGTCCTCGATGATCGTCGGAGCGACGAAGTTGCCGTTGGGAAAACCGGGGATCGTAGGCCGGCGCCCGTCGACCAGGGCGCGCGCGCCATCGCGAACGGCCTGTTCGATCAGCGTCTCGACGCGCTTGCGGCTGGCCGGCGAGATCACCGGACCCATCGCCACGCCGTCGTTGAGACCGTAGCCTGTGACGCGGGTCGTCGCTTTTTCGCGGATGGCATCGACAAACGACTTCCTGGCCTCCCCCACTACAAACGCCATCGAGGTCGCGAGGCAGCGCTGGCCGGCGCACCCAAAGGCGCTGTCCGCGATGATCTCCGAGGCGCTGACGATGTCGGCGTCCGGCAGGACGACAACCGGGTTCTTAGCCCCGCCCTGGCACTGCGCCCGTTTCCCGCTGGCCGTGGCCCGGGAATAGACGTGTTTGGCCACCGCCGTCGAACCCACGAAGCTCACCGCCTTGACCACCGGATGGTCCAGCACCGCGTTCACGACATCGCGTCCGCCGTTGACCAGGTTGATCACCCCGGGCGGCAGACCGATCGTTTCGATCAGGGCAAACACCTTCTGCATGGTGAGCGGCACCCGCTCGGAGGGCTTGAGCACCACCGTGTTGCCTGTCACCAGGGCATAGGGCAAAAACCAGAAGGGGATCATGCCCGGGAAGTTAAACGGGGCGATGATGGCCACGACGCCCAACGGCTGGCGGATCATGATCTCGTCGATGCCGCGGGCGATGTCTTCCGAGTTATAGCCCTGCATCATGATGGGCGCGCCACAGGCCACCTCGACATTCTCGATCGCCCGACGCATCTCCCCGCGCGATTCCGCAAGCGTTTTGCCGCACTCCAACGTGATGGTGCGGGAGATGTCCTCGAAATGGGTGTCTAGAAGCGCTTTCAGTTTAAACAGGTACTGGATCCGGTCGGTCACGGGCACGCGGCGCCAGTCCGGAAACGCGGCGGCGGCGGCTTTTACAGCCGTATCCACCTCGGCGGCCGATGAGAGGGGCGTACGCGCCAATTCTTCCCCCGTAGCGGGGTTCGTTACCGGAAACACGTCGACGGCGGTTGAACGCTGCCACTGCCCTGCGATATAGTTATTCATGATATTAGGGGTCGATTCGCTACTGGCGATTTCCTGGAGGTGTGAACCCTGTTACTTCGTTGCATTACTGTGTGGCCTTACTGTGTGGCCTTACTGCGTGGCCTTACTGTGTGGCCGTAAGCCCGCCATCGAGATAAAGTGTCTGCCCGGTGATAAAATCGGACGCCGGCGAGACAAAAAAGAGCGTCGCACCGACGATATCGCGCGTTTCGCCCACGCGGCCGGCGGGGATGCGGGAGATGACGGCGTTATAAAACTGTGGGTCCGCCAGGAAGCGGGCGGACTGTTCGGTGCGGACGAACGTCGGCGAGAGGACGTTGACGTTGATTTTCTGCGGCGCCCACTCGCCGGCCAGCTGCTTACAGAGCACGGTGAGGCCGGCCTTGGAGGCGCAATACGCGGCAAAACCGCGGCCCCGCAGAGCGAGTTGGCCGCGGACCGACCCGAAGTGCACCTGCTTCCCCCCGCCACTCGCGGCCATGTGTTTCGCGGCGGCCTGCGCTTGAAACATCGCGCTGGTCAGGTTGAGCTCCAGCACCTTGCCGAACCCTTCCTCCGTCACATTGCTCGCCAGTTCCTCATGAGTGTTTCCGCCGACCGTGTTCACCAGAATGTCCAGGCGTCCGAAATGCGCGGCAACGGCATCCGTCATGCGGTGCGTGTCGGTAGCGGAACAGGCGTCGAAGGGGGCGCCGAACGCCTTGATGCCCCGCGCGGTGAGGTCGTCCACGAAGGCCGTCACCTTGTCCGCATTGTGCCCGGCCACGGCCACGCTGGCGCCCATCTCGGCCAGCCCCTCGCATACGGCGGAGCCAAAACCACCGTAGCCACCCGTCACCAGGGCCACCTTGCCGTCCAGCCGAAACAGTTGTTCGTAAAGGTTCATCTTCGCTCGTCGGCCGGCGTGTATCGACGCCAGCGCCAGTGGATAAAAATGTGCGGACAAAAAACGTACGGATCAACTCACCGGATAAATGGGCCGGGCGCACGTTCGAGCCACACGGCTTCACGTAGGCGATAAGTTAATAGTAGAAATAATACCGAGAAGCATCCAGCCCTACGAGAGGGAATCTTTGCAACTCATGGGCGGATATTTCGCGATCCGAACAGTCGGCGGACCCGCGACCAGAGCGCCTTAAACACAAGCGATAACACACTGACGGGCGCAGCCGGCGCAGCCAATCGGCTGGATTCGTTGATTTCGGTGCGGAGAGGGGCATCCGGCGCGGAAGCAGCGATGGTAGCCGGCGTGTCGGCGGAGCCCATCGGAAGGGGCGTCGTAACCGGCTGAACAAGCGCTTCCTGCATACTAACGCCAAACTGACGAAACAATTGGCGCGAAACATCCTCCATGAGCCCGCGGCCGAACTGAGCCATTTTGCCGGCGACATCGATGTCGGCCACCACCTGCACCCGGGTGACTCCGTTCGCCAGGGCGCTGAGCCGGCCAACCATCGCCATTTTCGCCGACCCCGCCCCGGTAGACTCCTTGCCCTCACCGGAGAGCCGCATCACATACGCGGACTCGTCCACCTCATCCAGCCGGGCCGTCCCTTTATAGGTGGCCGTCACCGGGCCCACTTTCACCCGGACGCGGCCGGCGTAGGTACGCTCATCAATGGTGTCGGTCAGCTCGGCGCCGGGCAGGCACACCACGACCCGCCTGGGATCGATCAAAAACGCCCACACCTGGGTGATGGGGGCCTGAATGTCGAAATTTTCCTCGATGTTGAATGCCATACTGCGGGGAACGGTGGGTAACCAGAAAACGGTGGGCATGCGGCCACCCGGGTACGCGATCCTCTCATCGGGATCGAACCTTACCCAATCAACATACGGATTCGGCTACACTCCCAGGAGAAATGATTTTTGTTGACACATGGAGAATCTTTATGCGGCGTTTCAAGAGCGGGCAAAAAGTCCTTTGCGCTCCACGAAAACGACCGGGCACTCAAAGGTAGCATAACACGTGTCCGTCTCACGAACCGTAACTGATATGTTATGGATCTTGCGGGTACGTAGCACCTCGGTGCCCTGCTTCATCAGGTATTCGGCGGTGTACCGGGAGAGGTTTTCCGCCGTGCTATCATAGGGCAGGAGGGCCTGGCGGGAGCCCAGTTCCTCGAGCGCGTAGCGGAGATCGATATCGTCATCCGCCACCAGGGTAGCGTGATCCCAGTCCTCAATCAACGGGGAGAGTATTTTCTTGATCTCCTTGAAGTCGATGAGCATACCCCGCTCGTCCGGGTCGCCCTCCAACTCGACCGTCATCTTATACGAATGGCCGTGCAGGTTCTTGCATGCCCCGGTATGCCATGGCAGTCGATGCGCCGCTTCCCAGGTAAATTGTTTTGCTACTTTCATGGTGGTCGTTTGCCAGAGATCCTTCGTGGCATGATACGCACTCCCCCCGGCGCAGGCATACGCCAGAACACCCGACCGGCATGCGCCGAGGCATGAACGACATCATCCGAGGGGGGTTTCGCCCGTATGATCCGTCGCGCCGGGAATGAAGGGACGGAAAGCGCATGGGAAAATCGTCGGATCATCACCGGCATGTCGCCCACGGGCCTTAAATTCCACAGCGAAACATGAAAAATAGGAACAGAAATCGCCCACGCTGGTTACTGCCGCCTATCACCACATCCCAAAGGGAGGACACATGAGCGAACCCGATTCCGACACACCAGGGCGAGCCAAGCCCTCTGTGTCGACAGACAATTGGACGGCGCTTGCCGAAAAGAAGCTGACGCGCGGTTATACGCTTATCGTAAACGACACCCGGCGAATTGCCAACTTTTTCAAGCCAGGGTCCGGTTACGAAGCCTGTTCGTTTACCGCCGCTATGAAACTGATCCAGAGCGGCAAAGTGGTCAAAAGGGGGCAACACGATCTGGGTACGGTATACGGTGTCGCCAGCGACGGCGCCGCTGCCGCGTAACGTCGAACGCGTCATCCGAGTATGAATACCATGCCGGCTTGCCTCCAGGTGAGCCGGCGTTTTTATTTACTGACGTTACGCAACCCGGCCTGCATGTCACGCTGAGCCTCGCGAAGCGTCTTTCTAGAACGCGATTCTGCGTTAAAAAACGCCATCGACGCGTCTTA
>JAWXAX010000044.1 GCA_034439735.1 Rhodothermales bacterium
ATCCCCGCGAACGCGGGGACCCATTGAACAATCGAGAATACCTCACTTGCAGTTCCTGGCTTGCTTCAGCGCAACATTAAAGCCTGGATGGTTCCCCGCCTTCGCGGGATGACTTGCTCTGTATGCCATATGCAATTCTGAACGGCTTCTAAGCCTGCAACCTGCAACCTATAACCTGTAACCTGTAACCATTTACTCAATCACCTTTGGCGGTTTCTCCCGGACCTTATCGCCCTCGGCAATGCCCGAGAGGACCTCGATCTGGATGGCGTCGCTTAGGCCAGTCTGGATGATGCGTTCCTCCAGCGCGTTGTCGGCCAGGAGGACATTCACGCGCGCGGTGTCGCCACTGAATTCGATGACGCGTTCGGGGATCAGCAGGACGTTCACCCGTTGTTCGATAATGATCTCGGCGTTGGCCGAATAGCCGGCCCGAAGCACCACGGTTGCCGGGTTGCTTTCCGGAGAGGTGGCCTCTTTCTCGGTGGCGGAGAGGATTTCGAGTTCGACGGGGAAAACGGTCGAGTTGTCCTCTTTTTCAGCCTTGAGCCAGATCCTGGCCAGCAAGCCGGTGACCTTGGCGTTAGGGAGGGCGCCGACTTTGATGACGGAGTTCATGCCCTCCTTGAGACGCCCTACATCGATTTCATCTACCGTGCCGCGGAAGATCAGGTCGTTCATATCCGCCATCGTCATCAGCACCGTGCCCTCCTGGTAGGAGGTGAGGGGCACTACGTTGTCGCCGATCTCGACCATCTTATCCAGAATAAACCCGCTGACGGGGGCGCGGACGACGGTTTCGAAGCTGCCGCTTTCGGTGGACACGCGGCCTTCCCGGAGCAACTCCAACTGCTCACGGGCTATCTGGACCTGCAGGCGGGCCTCTTCGTAGCTGCGGCGGGAGCGCTCGAATTCCTGGTCGGCCACCAGCTGTTTGTCGTGCAGCGTCGTCTGGCGGTCGTATTCCGCCTTCAAATTGTTCACCTCAAGCTCGCGCAGCTGGATCATGCGCTCGGCGTCGACCAGTTCGCGGGGGGTTGGGGTGGGCTTGATCTCGAGGAGCGGATCGCCGGCCTTCACAAAGTCGCCCACGTCGGCGAACTGGCGGCGGGCGACGCCGGAGAACTGGGATTTGACGCTCACTTCGACGCGGGGCTCGATGGTGCCTACGGCCAGGGCCTTGTCGACGATGTCGCCCCGGGAGGCCAAGACATGCGGGATGACCTCTTCTTGGTCCTTGTCACTGTACGCTTTGTAGGCGGCTCCGCCGCCGCCAACGATGACTATGATGATGCCCAATATCAACATCAGGCGTTTGGCTCCTTTCATAAGTCTCGAAGTGGCGGGTGAATGGGAGGGCCGGCTCGTGGCGGCTGGTCGTACACTCTGGCTCCGTACGGCCGACGCCGAAGCGATGTTACAGGAGCCCGGGATGCCGGCTAGAAAAGTAGCAGTAAAAAATATCGATGCGGCGGCAACTTGATCGTTGTACTCCTGTAAAAGAGTTGACAAAGTGTCAATAGTCTTCTAAGCCATGTCCACCTCAGAACGACGTCAGGAAGAGAAAGAGCGCCGGCGCACCGAAATCGTCGATGCGGCGGAGCGCGTGTTCGCGATGAAGGGTCTCGACCGGGCGACGATGGCGGATGTGGCGGACGAAGCCCGGCTGAGCCGTGGGCTCGTTTATTTTTACTTTAAAGACAAGGACGACCTTTACCTGGCGCTGACGGTGCGCGCCTTCGAGCGGCTTCGGGAAGCGTTTGAAACGGCCGTCGTCCACCAGCCGGATGGGTTGCACAAGATCACCGCCATCGGACGGGCCTATGTAGCCTTCCACCGCGAACAACCGCTGTATTTCCAGGCGATGGCGGACATCGAGGCGCGCGCCGTGCCGATGGCGCCTGTCGAGGCCACGGAGAATGCTACCGCATGTATGCGCGAGGGGGAGTGCATCCTCCAGTTCATGGCCGCCGTCATCACCGAAGGTATCGCCGACGGCTCGATTCGGCCGGATGTCGGAGACCCCATGCTGACGGGGATCAATCTCTGGGGCTTCACCCACGGCATCATTCAGCTGGCCGCGAACAAAGCGGACATGTTATTCGAACTCCACCAGGTCCACAGCGAAGCCCTCATCGACCAGGGATTTCACATGATGCTGCGCGCACTCGCCCCGCCAACCCCGGGATAAAAAAATTTGCTTTTTCCATTGACAAAACGTCAAAAGATGATGAAACGCCAATGCATATGTGCCGTCAATGGCCGCTTCTGGCTGCTGCTTCTGCTGGCGGCGCTGTTGGGCGTCTACCTGTTCCGGCCCGAGCCGGCTCGGGCGCAGACACCCTTGGAAGGGTATGTCGAGGCCGGCCTGGTCAGTAACCTCGCGCTCCAACAGCGTTCGCTCGATCTGGAGAAGAGCCTTCGGGCGTTGGACGAAGCGCGGGGGATGTTCTGGCCCGAAATCCGCCTCGAGGCGCGTTACTCGCGCGCCGGCGGGGGCCGGCAGATCCTGTTTCCCGTGGGCGACCTCATGAACCCGGTGTACCAGACGTTGAACGACATCCTGGGGTCGCAGGGGCAGCCCGCGCCGTTCCCGACGATCGAAAACGTCGAGATTCCGTTTTTGCGGGAGCGGGAGCAGGATACGCGTGTCCGCCTCCTGCAGCCGATTTACCAGCCGGCGATCCGGCAAAATTACCGGCTCCAGGGTCACCTGATGGAGGCGCAGGAAGCCGGGCTCGAGGCGTTTCGGCGGCAACTGGCGCGCGACATCAAGGTGGCCTATTACGATTACCTGAAAGCCCAGCGCGCCGTCGATATTTTCGCCTCGGCGCATGGCGTGGTCGCGGAAAATGTCCGCGTGAACGAGCGGCTCGTGCAATACGCGAAGGCGACCGACGAGGCCGTGATGCGCGCGCGGGCCGAGTTTTTCGATGTGGAACAGCAGCAGGCCGATGCCGCGCGCCAGCGCGATCTGGCCCGATCGTATTTCAACTTCCTCCTCAATCGCCCGCTGGATGCCGCTATCGACGCGCCGGCCGACGACGCTCGGCTGCCGGTCGCCACGTACCGGCTTGCGGTACTCCGTCCGTCCGAAGCCGTCGCCATAGACGCCCTCGCGCGGCGGCAGGAACGGAAGCAGCTGGATGCCGCGGTGCTGGCATCGAGCGCCTCGATCGACATCCAGAGAAGTAATGCGATGCCCGGCGTGGCGCTGGCATTTGATCTCGGGATTCAGGGGGAGGACTATGGCATCGCCGGCGACCGTTCCTACTACATGGCGTCGGTCGTCCTCCAGTGGAAGTTATTCGACGGTTTCCAGGAACGCGCTCGCATCCAGCAGGCGCGCCTCGACACCCGCCGGCTCGAACTCCAGAGGGAAGAGCTGGACGATCAGATCCGGCTGCAGGTGCAGGACGCTATGGATAACCTGGAGGTCGCCCATCGCTCCCTCGCCACGGCCGAGGAGCGCCTCCTCGCCTCGCGCGAAGGGTACCGCCGCGTGGCCCGGAAATACGAGGAGGGGATGGAAAATCAGGTGACGCTGCTTGATGCCCGAGACGTATGGACCCGCGCCGAGCTGAATATGAACATCACCCGGTACGATCTCCTCATCCGGCTTGCCGAGTTGGAGTTCGCGGCCGGCGGCGAATGACGGCTCAGGGCTTAGCACCTGGTGATCATAGTCTTTCCCCCTGCCGTCATCCCCGCGAACGCGGGGAACCATGCAACCATCAAGCCTCGCATGGATCCCCAATCAAGTTGGGGATGACGAGGCGGCGGTAAAGCACAACGTGTACGATTCAATCAAGGCCACACCCCATGAAAATCGATCAATTGGTACCTCTTTCTGGCGCCGGGCGCTCGAACGTCCTGACCCTGGCGCTGCTGCCGGCACTTTTGCTCGCCACCCTCGCGTTCGTCGGCTGCAACCGCAACGCCGACGCCGAGCAGCCTGGACCCCCGTCGGATGCGCTGGCGGTGCGCACTGCTCCGGTCGTGCGGGATACCCGCCCGATGCCGATCTACACCAGCGGCCGACTGGCGGCCAAGAGCGAGATGAAACTCTCCTTCAAGATCGGCGGCCTGGTCGATGGGCTGTTTGTCGATGAAGGCGCGCGGGTTCGCGCCGGCGCGGTGCTCGCGCAGCTCAACCGGACGGAGATCGACGCCCAGGTGCTCCAGGCGGAACGGGCCGACGAGAAAGCCCAACGGGATCTTGAACGGGTTGAGGCGCTGTTCGCGGACTCGGTCGCGACGCTTGAGCAGGTGCAGGATGCGCGCACGGGCGCCGAGATTGCGGGAGCCAGCCTGCGCATCGCCGCCTTCAACCGGCAGCATGCCACCATCGTGGCACCCGTGTCGGGCCGTGTCTTACGCCGGCTCGCCGAGCCCAACGAGTTGGTGCAGGCCGGTCAGCCGCTGTTCCTGTTCGCCGGCGACACCAGCGGGTGGATCGTGAGGATGGGTCTGGCCGATCGCGACATCGTAAAACTGAGCCTGGCGGACTCCGTTCATCTGGCCTTCGATGCCTATCCGGATGTCTTGTTTACGGGCTACGTCAGTGAGATAGCCGACGCCGCCGACCCGCTGAGTGGCACCTTCGAAGTGGAAGTCGCGATCGCGGATCCCGCCGGCAAGCTCAAGTCCGGCTTCATCGCCCGCGCCTCGTTGTACCCGTCGCAGGCAGAGACCTACGACTTCGTGCCCGTGGAGGCGCTGGTGGAGGGAGATGGCCAGGAAGGGATCGTTTATGGCCTCGGCAGCGACCGAAAGGTGCAAAAACATGTGATCCGGATCGGCCGAATGCTCGATAACGAAGTGGCGGTAGCGGCCGGCCTCGAGGGGGTGGACGAGGTGATCACCGAAGGCGCCGGCTTCCTCAACGATGGCGACTCGGTAAGGGTTGTCGATTAACCCCATCCATTTTGCCCTTTCATTTTGCCTTTTGCCCTTTTCATTTTGCCCTATGAAACTCCCTTCCCTCGCCATCCAGAACTACCCGTTTACCATCGTCATGATGGTGTTGCTGACGCTGCTCGGTGTTGTCAGCTTCATGACCATGCCGCGCGCGGAGGACCCGGCGATCCAGACCCCCGGGACAAGTATTATCGTCGTGTTTCCGGGGGCCAGCCCGGCGGACCTCGAGAGCTTGATCGTCGATCCGATCGAAGAGGCCCTCAATGAGTTGGAGGATATCCGGCGCATGGCGTCCACTACGAAGGACGGCGTGGCGACGGTTGTTGCCGAGTTTTATTCGAACGTAGAACCCGACGACGCCTACGACAAGGTGACATTGGCGGTGAACGGGGTGCGAGGGGATTTCCCGCCGGGCGTTCTTTCGGTGGAGACCTTCCGGTTCTCGACGGCGGATGTCTCCATCCTTCAGGTGGCGCTCGTTTCCGAAGCGGCCGGCTACCGCGTGTTGCAGGAGCAGGCCGAGGAACTGGAGAAACAGCTGGAGCGGGTGGCCGGCGTGATGCGCGCCGAGACCTGGGCGTACCCGGAGTCGGAAGTGCGCGTTGGGCTCGATCTTGATAAGATGCGGGAGATCGGCTTGCCGCTGGATCGCGTCGTTCAGTCCATCCAGGCGAACGCGCAGAACATCCCCGGGGGCAGCGTGGATCTGGGGCAGCGTCGGTACAACATACAGACGAGCGGCGACTACGGTTCGCTGGACGACATCCGGAACACGATCGTCCACAGTATGGGGGATCGGATCGTGTATTTGAAGGACATAGCGGCTGTCGACATGGGCTTCGAAGACGACACCTACCGCGCGCGGTACAACGGCGAGCGGGCCGTGTTCGTAACGGTCGTGCAACGCGAAGGCACCAACATCTTCACCGTGATGGAGGGTCTCAACGCACGGCTGGCCGAGTTCGAGCGGGCGCTGCCGGAGGGGGTTCGGATGGAGACCGCCTTCGATCAGTCGATCAGCGTTCACGAACGGGTAAATAGCTTTTTTGGCAACCTGCTCCAGGGCGTTCTGCTGGTCGGCGTAGTGATCCTGTTGGCGCTGGGAGCCCGCGCGTCGGCCATCGTCGTCCTGGCGATCCCTGTTTCCGTGATGATCGCGATCGGCTGGGTGGACATGAGCGGGTACGGCATCCAGCAGATGAGTATCGTCGGGCTGGTGGTGGCGCTCGGGTTGTTGGTCGATAACGCCATCGTGGTCGTCGAGAACATCACCCGATTTAGAAAGATGGGTCACTCAGGCTACGAAGCGGCGATCCAGGGGACAAAGGAGGTCGGCTGGCCGATCGTGGCGTCGACCGCGACCACGGTGTTGTCTTTTCTGCCGATCGTGTTCATGGAGAGTGATAGCGGCCAGTACATTCGCAGCATGCCGGTGACCGTGATTTATGCGTTGCTTGCATCGCTATTGATCTCGCTTACCCTGACGCCCTTTCTGGCGAGCCGCTACTTGAAGGTGGGCGACGGAACGGCGCGGCGCACGCCCTGGCTGCAGCGGGGGCTGGATCGATTGGTCGCCGGCCCCTATGCCCGTACGCTCACCGGCGCACTACGCCGGCCCGCGCTGGTGCTGATCGCGGCCTTTGCGACGTTCGCCGGCAGCCTGGCGCTGTTCCCGCTCGTCGGCGTCTCACTTTTCCCGAAAGCCGAGAAGCCCCAGTTTATCGTCAATGTCGAGACATCGGAAGGCGCTAACCTCGACTACACCGACGCCGTCACGCGGCAGGTCGAGGCCGTACTGGCCGGCCGCGACGAGGTGGCGGGATACGCCGCGAACATCGGGCGAGACAATCCCCGGTTTTATTACAACGTCATCCCCCGCGGCGAAAAGAGCAATATCGCGCAGATCATGGTCGAGGCGTCGGACATCGGCGTCATGCGCACGCTGATCCGTGAGCTGAAGACGGCGTTCGCGGCTATACCGGGCGCCGACATCGATATTCTCGAACTCGAAAACGGCCCCCCCGTGGAGGCGCCGATCGCTATCAAGGTCATCGGCGACGAGATCGATCAACTGGAGCGATTGGCCAGCGAGGTGGAGGGCATCATGCAGGGCACCGACGGCACCGACAACATCGACAACCCGATGCGGGACCCTAAGACCGACCTCCACGTCCGCATCAACCGGGACAAGGCCGGCCTGCTCGGTGTGCCGCTGGTGGAGATCGACCGAACGGTGCGCGCCGGCCTCGCCGGCCTGCCGGTGGCGACGTATCGGGACGCCGGCGGGGAGGACCACGCCATCGTCGTCCGTCTGCCGCTGGAAGGTCAGCCTACCATGGCCGACTTTGACCGGATCAACGTGAGTTCGTTCACCGGCGCCAGCATCCCGCTCCGCCAGGTGGCCGACGTGGAGTTGGAATCGGCCGCGACCCGCATAGACCATTACAACCTGGAGCGCAACGTCACCGTGACTTCGTTCGTGGAGGAGGGATATTCCGAGTTCGAGGTGACGGACCGGGTCATCGAGCAGTTGCAGGCGTATCCGTGGCCGGCGGGTTACCGGTATTTCGTGGCCGGCAAACTCGAATCCCAGCAGGAGAGCTTCTCGGGTCTGACATCCGCCCTCGTCGTCGCGCTCCTCGGGATTCTGGGCGTGCTCGTCCTCCAGTTCCGCTCGTTCGGCCAGCCGCTGATCGTGATCACGGCCGTGCCCCTGGCGATCGTCGGCGCGGTGCCGGCGCTGCTCATCACCGGCTACACGTTCAGTTTCTCCGCCTTCATCGGGCTGACGAGCCTCGTCGGGATCGTCGTCAACAACTCCATCATCCTGGTTGATTATGCTAACCAACTCGTAAAACAGGGGCGGACCGTCGAACAGGCCGTCCGGGAGGCGGGCGCCACGCGCTTCAGTCCAATTGTGCTCACCACCCTGACCACCGTCGGCGGCCTGCTGCCGCTGACCCTCACGAACTCGACCATGTGGAGCCCGATGGGGTGGGTGATCATCGGCGGACTGCTCGCGTCGACGGTGCTGACGCTGGTCGTGGTGCCGGTGCTGTACAAGCTGCTGACGCGGGGGTGAGGCGAACTCATGACAGCCAAGCGTGGCGTGCCTCCTCTTACCTCCCCAGTAATACATCGACGTCTATCGGTCCGAGGAGCGGCAGACGTTCGGGTTGTATCGTGGACCGTCGGTCGAGCACGGTCTCGTAGCGGTAGGTTCCGTGGGCGGGGTCGCGGAAGACATGTACGCGATCGTCTTCCAGGGCAATGACCCACACTTCGGGGATGCCTGCGTTGGCGTAGATCGGGACTTTTGTCCGAAGATCTTTCTTGAGGGAGGATTCAGCTATTTCGAGCACCAGGTGCACCTTTGCGGCATCCGGATGGGCATCACCATAGTCATGTTCGATTCGGACGAGAGCAAGATCTGGCTCTGGCTCGGAGAGATCATCAAGCCGAATGGGGCATTGAATTCTGACAGATGCCAACCCCAGCGCGCGAACCACGAAATATTCCGCTAGCTTCGATACGCGGTCCGCATGCCGTGCGCCTATCGGGGACATGGCGACCACCTGACCGTCAAGCAATTCGACGCGTTCGTCTGGACCGAGGATGCCGGCTTCAGCCATCGCGTAGTACTCGCGAACGGTAAAGCGGCGCAGGGCGATGGGGTCGGCCGGCATGGGCGGGACGGGTAGATGGTGAAACGGGTAGGGCATGATGTACGCATGGGAGCAGGTCTCGTTCTGGGAGGACTATACTTCTTATAGACGTGGACGCGCTGCCCTGCGTACCCTCGGTGTCGTGTTGGATGGCATCTTTTCAGGTTGTATCCTGAACGGTTCGACGAATTCTCAGGCAAGAGATCCCACATCCCCATGTTGTTAAAATCCATTGGTTTGAGTCTCGCGGGCTTGTCGCTTCTGGTGGCAGCCGGCTGCGAGCCGGGCGAGCCGCCTCGCGAAGCCGGCGCTGCCGTGGCCATCGGGCCCGAGACGTCACCGGCCGAGATCGCTCGTTTTCTGTTGGATAAAGAGCGGGCTGCTCAAGCAACCGACGCCCTGGCGCAGGGTGTTCCGGCCCTGGATCGGCAGGGCGCCTACGCTATCCAATGGGAGGCCCTGGCTCTGCAGGAGGCGGCCGGCGAGCAACTGATCGGGTGGAAGATGGGAGGATCGCGCGTCACGGCGGCCGCACCGACCCCCGATCCATCGTTTGCCTATATGCTGGCTTCGGATCGATTTGAACCGGGCGCCGTATTGCCGCCGGCCCGGTTCGTGGACGGGAACGTCCAGGTGGAGGCGGAAATTGGATTTGTGATGGGGAGCGATGTGCCCGGGCCGGAGGTGTCGATGGAAGCGTTGAGGGCGTCGGTGAAGGAAGTGACGGGCGCGATCGAACTCATCTCCATCCGGATGCGCGCCCTTCACGAAGGGGACACGGTGCCGACCATCCACCACATGATCGCCGACGCGCTGTCGAACGCCGGCGTCCTCCTCGGAAACGTCCGCGTGCCCGTGGATTCGCTCGACCTCGCGAAAGAAATGGCCCGCGCGGAGGTGAATGGCGAGATCATGTCCTCGGGCGAGGGCAAACAGATCCTTGGCACGACGCCCTGGGACGCGCTGCTGTGGCTGGCGAATGAGCTGCCCAAACATGGCCGGATGCTCCGCGCCGGTGAAATCGTGGTCACGGGCAGTTTGATCGACAATCCGACTATTGCCGCCGGAGATCGCGCAGAGGTCATATTCGAGCATCTCGGGCGGATCGAGGTTTCGATGGCGCCGCGGTAACCTGTCATGCGCTTACGCAACCGTTTTTCGGGCGTCTGGATCGCGCTCGCGATGGCACTCCTCATCCCTTCGGGCTCGCCGGTGATGATTACGAATACGCATAACGTGGGCGTGGTGCGCGACGCCGTGATCCTATCGCCTGGTCGAATGAATCGAACGCAGATGCTTCATCTGCTCTGTTCTAGGCCGGCGCCATTGATACCCCGGGCACGGGTATCTACATTACCGTGGCCGCGCACAGCCGATGGCGTGTCACTTTACCGTAGCGCTGGATCACCGACAATCATGAAGACCCCTACAAGGCATCCGGGTGCACCTCGTTCTCTCTCAATCTCGTGGGTTGCGTCGACGGTGGGAATGTCATGAGCCGACCAGGTGTAGGGACAGCAGGTCTGTTTGCGATCACCCTCTGCCTGGCGGCGTGTGGTCCCGATACACCCGGCGGATGGGCGCTTCGTGCCTCCGTGCTCGCGCCGCAGAACGCCGGCGATACGTTCGACGCGACGGCGGTAAAAGACCCGAGCGTCGTTCAATTCGAGGGGCGCTGGCATGTATTTTATACGTCCCGGGGCCAGGGCCGGTATGGCCTGGGGTATGTCGCCGCCGAGCGACTGGAAGACCTGAATAGGGCACACCGGACGCCGCTCACCGGCTTGCTGGATAAGACGGGATATGCCGCCGCTCCGCAGATCTTTTACTTTGCGCCTCGAAAGCAGTGGTATCTGGTGTATCAAACGCGCGACGCAAACTACCAGCCCGTGTATGCTGTGGCCGATCGCCCCGATCGCCCGGACGACTGGAGCGCGCCGGCGCCTTTGCTGGAGAAGGATGAGGTTGCCAAATGGATCGACTTCTGGATAATCGCGGATACGGCCACCGTGTATCTTTTCTACACGCGCTCGCACGACGAAGTAGTGGTGCGTACGACGCGGGTCGAGGCCTTTCCCGCTGACTGGGGCGCGCCACAGACGGTTCTAGCCGGCGTGCACGAAGCGGTGCACGTATACAAAGTCGCCGGCCAGGAAGCTTACCACATGATCTTCGAACTGAACGAAAACGGTGCGCGCTCGTTCGGTCTGGCCGTGGCCGAGCATCTCGCCGGCCCGTGGACGCGTACTGAATCGCCTTATGCGACCGGCGATCTCCTACAGCCGTCGCCCGACGTTCCGATGTGGACCGAGGAGGTTTCGCACGGCGAAGCGTTGCGCACCGGATTCGATCAGTATCTGGAGTATGATGCCGATCACCCGATCTGGCTGATTCAGGGGCTGTTAGGGCGCGATCACGTGGGTCCCTACGAGGAGTTACCGTGGCGACTCGGGCTCATCGAGCGGCAGTGACCCATCACCACACCTGGTGCACCCAGGGTTTTACATCTTCCTCGTAGATCTGTCGGATTCCTGCCATCGCCCCGGCGGATAGCGCCGGCAGGTTCGCGGCCTGTAGATTGGCGGCTACCTGCTCCGGACGCGACGCCCCTGGGATCACACAACTCACCTCGGGCCGCATGAGGACCCAGCGCAGCGCCATCGTCGCCAGGTTGGCCTGATCCGGCAGTAAGGCCTTCACGCGGTCGACGGCGGCCAGGCCGACCTCGTACGGGATGCCGGCGAAGGTCTCGCCCCGGTCGAAGTGTTCGCCCTGGCGGTTGTCGCGCCGGTGGTCTCCCGGCGCAAACACCGTGCTGGCCGAATAGGCACCGGTCAGCAACCCGCTGGCCAGCGGGACGCGCACGATGATGCCGACGTTTTTTTCGGCGGCCCGGGGGAAGAACAGGTCGTGGGGGCGCTGTCGAAACAGATTGTAGATGATCTGGACGGTCGTCACGGTATCGAACTCGATCGCCTTCAAGGCCTCCTCGACCTTTTCGACGCTCACGCCCAGGTGCAGGATTTTGCCCTCTTCCCGTAGCCGTTCGAAGGTCTCGAAGATTTCCGGGCGGTAGTACACCGGGGTCGGGGGGCAGTGGAGCTGGACGAGGTCCAGGCAATCGAGGCCCATCCGCACCAGCGACTGTTCGACAAAGCCGCGGAGCGCCGCCGGCGTGTAGGCGGCGTCGGTGTGCGGTTTGAGCTGCCGGCCGCACTTCGTGGCCACGTATATCCGTTCGCGAGAGGCTCGCACCGCGCGCCCGACGGCCTTTTCACTTTCGCCGCCGCCGTACACGTCCGCCGTGTCGATGAAGTTGATGCCGCTGTCGATCGCCTCGCGCAGAATGCGGTCCGCCAGGGTATGATCAAAAGCGGATCCCCATTTGCCGCCCACCTGCCAGGTGCCAAGGGCGATGTCGGAGATGTGGAAGCCGGTTTTGCCGAGGGTACGGTGGGTCATAGGGATGTTGTATATTGGTGCAAAATCGTCCGATCGGCCCAATCTACTGCAACCCATGACAAGTGTCGCCATGCCTGTTTCGAGATTTTGCGTGTTGCCTGCTCTGGTGATCATGCTCCTGACGGCCGCCGGCGAGTCCGCCGCCGGCCAGACCTTCCCCACCAACGACCCGGTCATCCAGAAGATGTGGGAAGAAGGCATCGACCGGTCACAAACCGAGGCGCTGGCGCATGAACTCGTCGACTTCTTCGGGCCGCGCCTCGCCGGCTCGGAGAACCTGGCGGCATCGCAGGAGTGGCTGCTCGAGGTGTACACTTCCTGGGGCGTGTCGGCCCGCAAGGAGCACTACGGCACCTGGACCGGCTGGCGCCAGGGGGCGCTCCACATCGATATGATCGAGCCCCGCGTCCAGTCCCTCGAAGCCGAACTGCTCGCCTGGAGCCCCGGCACCAATGGTCCGGTCGAAGGCGATGTGGTGATGGCGCCCGAAGGCCTGACCGCCGAGACCCTGCCGGCGTGGCTGACAAGCGTTCGCGGGAAGTTTGTGATGACGACGCCCCCGGAGCGGATGTGCCGCGCCCAGCAAGAACTGAAGGCCAACGCGCGTGAGGAGACGATCCAACGCCTGGACTCGCTGCGCATGGCGGACCGGATGGCCTGGGAGGAGCGCATGAAACCCATCGGGCCGGCGTTCCGTCGCGAGGCGGTGTTGGATAGCATCGGCGTGGCCGGTGTGCTCACCTCCCGGTGGTCGGGCGGCTGGGGGGTCAACAAGGTATTCAGCACCTCCGCCACGCAGGCTGTGGGGATCGATGTGTCCTGCGAGGATTACGGGCTGATGTACCGCCTCGCCAGTAGCGGCCGCCCCGTTCGCCTCCGCGTCAACGCCGACGCCGAGAAGCTGGGGGAAGTGCCGCAGTTCAACGTCGTCGCCGAGTTAAAAGGCAGCGAACTACCCAACGAATACGTACTGCTGGGCGCGCACCTGGATTCGTGGCACGCCGGCACCGGCGCCACGGACAATGGCACGGGCACCATTACGATGCTTGAGGCCATGCGCATTCTCAAGGCTACCTATCCAAATCCACGACGCACCATCCTCGTGGGCCACTGGGGGGCTGAAGAGATGGGCTTGATCGGCTCCGGCGTATTTCGGGAAGATCATCCCGAAGTGATGGAGGGCCTTCAAGTCGCATTTAACCAGGACAACGGCACGTGGCGCTTTGAGAAAATCGAAGGGCAGGGGTATCTGGACGCCGACGCGCACATCCCGCGCTGGATGTCGGTCGTACCCACCGAGATCTCGGGTCGGATCGAACTCGAAATGCCCGGCGCACAAAATAACTCCGGCAGCGACCACTCGTCGTTCGTTTGCGCCGGCGTGCCGAGCTTCCGGTTCCAGTCGCCCTACGACGAATACCGTCAGTACACGTGGCACACCAACCGCGATACGTACGACAAGATCGTATTCGACGACCTGAAGGAAAACGCGACGCTCGCCGCGATGATCGCCTACATGGCCTCGGAAGACCCGGATCGCGTCGGGCGCGAGAAGGCGCAGCTGCCGATCAACCCGCGGACGAAGGAGCCGCGTCCGTGGCCGGAATGCCGTGCCCCGCGCCGCTCGCCCCGATAAACGCTACACCCGTCCCATCCAGCAACCTTCCCGGGTCGCGACGACTGGCAGGCAGCGCGCCCGTGTCGGCCGCGCAACTTTACTCACCCGTGTATGCGTTACCTGCTGTTAGTAGCCCTTTTTGTAGCCATTGTATCCGAGCGTTCCACGCCAGCCGACGGAGTCGTCCCAATCGATTACAGCGCCATCGGCCTGACGTTCGAGGTGCCGGCCGGCTGGGAAGAGGTGGGGCCGCTCATGCTGGTCTCGAAAGCCGAGTATGAACGGAAACGGAACAACCGTTACACGGGCGCGGATAGCAGCGCGGCGATCTACGGCCATGGACTGCTTGTGACGACCCGGGTAGATTCGTCCATGTTGCCCGACCCGGCCGCTTACGCCCACCACATCGTGCAGGTGCGGATGGAAGGCTTTCATGGCTGGTATGGCCGGTTTTTGTTTTCGCTTGGCCGGAAATCCATCGGGCAATCCTTCCCGTTCCATCCCCCCGATGTGCGCTGGATCGAGGAAGAGGTACTGGCGGACACGGACCCGCGCAACCTGTTTCCGGACGGGTACGCCACCGCCTATGCCTATCAGAAAACGGATGCGCCGATAGCCATCCAGGGGCAAATCTACTACGTCATCCGGGGCACACGGTGTTATCAGATCGTCATCGAAGGGGTGCGGGATCATTTCGATGCCAACTGGCCGGTGTACGAATCCGTGCTGAAGAGCATGCGGTTCGAGATCAGCCCTGAGTAACGCCGGCTGCCGGAACAGCGGCCTACCGCGGCCTGTTACCCCGAGGATGGACGAAGCCGCTTTTTATATCCGAGAGGCCGTGGAGGCCGACATACACCGCCTCTCGGAAATCGAACTGGAGGCGGCGTCCCGTTTCGAGGCCTTGCCGGCGCCGCCGATGGCGTCGGATCGCTGTCTGCCGTATGCTGTCCTCCATCAGGGCATACGAGCCGGCCGGCTC
>JAWXAX010000045.1 GCA_034439735.1 Rhodothermales bacterium
AAGTCACTTCAAGCGTCAAGTCACTTCAAGCGTCAAGTCACTTCAAGCGTCAAGTCACTTCAAGCGTCAAGTCACTTCAAGCGTCAAGTCACTTCAAGCATCAAGTCATCCTGCATTCAGCCACGCGATAACCACTTGATAAGTCTATACGAAAAAACCCCCGTGCGAAAGGTGCACGAGGGTTTTTCTTTGAAAACTGACGCCGGCTTGTTTCGGCGTCACCAGCCCGGGATCAGTTGGAAGCCGAAGTGCGCCCCCTTCTCGGGTCGCTGGAACGGATACGCGTAGAAGATTTCAAGGACGATGTAGCCAAACAAGTTGAATCGGCTTGACACGCCGGCGCTGAACACGGGCACCCGGCGGGAGACCTCGGCCTCCAGCAACTGCTCGTTGCCCTGTTCATCGATGATGGAGAACACTTCCGTCGATCGTCCCTCGGAGAATTCGAGCAGGTCGAAGAAGTTGTCGCTGCTGTTCCACGCGAGGCCGGCGTCGGCGAAGAGCGTGATCTCGGTGGGGAGATACGGGAAGTTGATCAGGCCGAAGTCGCCCGAGCCCAGCACCGGCGTACGTAGTTCGGCGCTCGCCAGGGCGATGCGCGTGCCGAACAGCCGGCTCGTCTCACCGCAATCGCCCGAGATGGTTGTGTTGCCGTTTGTATCCGTCCCCAGCCCGGGCGTGCACTCGCCGGGTTCGAAGTTGTTGAAGTTGTACCCGCGCACGAAGCCGATGTAGTTCGGATAGCCCAGGTACTGGCGGGTGAAGATGCTCGAATTGAGCGTGCCGGTGCCCGTCTGCTGATTTTCGCTGGCGCCGTAATTGCCGATGTGAAGACCGCGCATCGCAAACGTGAACGGCTTCATGTGGAAGTAGCGCCGTACGTCCCCCATCACCCGGAGGTAGTTGTCGCTGCCGATGTTTGGCGACAGCTGGAGGCGGAAACGGCCGCCGCGCACGGGTGACGTGAAGCCGAAGGAAGAGTTGTCGCCGACGAAGGCGGCGCCGCTCTGAAAGAAGTAGACGGGGTCGCCCTCCTGGTCGTTCAGCTGGATCCGCTCGCCCTGCACGAGCCCGCCGATGGTCGAGACATACCGGCGGATCTCGATGTCTTCGGCGTAGCGCGTAAAGCCAGCCGTAAGCTCGAACCGACGCGTGGTCGAGAGCGGGTAGTTGCCGAGCAGGTCCACCTGGTCGATGAAGATGCGCTGCAGCACCTGGTCGTACGTGGGCGAGCCGCCGATCAGGTTGCCGGCGTCGTCGTAGATCGGCTCGAAGCCCTGCTGGATGTAGCCGAACAGGAGCGGGATGTGGCCGGCCGCCGCGCCGTAGTTGAACCGGTTTTTCTGATTGAGATACGACACCTGGCCGCCGATGTCCTTGAACGAGCCATTGGCCTGGGCGACCACCGTCAGGTTGTGGTTGCCCAGCATGTCGCTGAAGAAGAAGCCGACGCCGCCGGCGACGCCGCCGCCAAACGGCCCACCTACCGACACGCCCACCGAAGGCGGCGCCACGAAGTCGAGCCGGAGCCGCGCGCCGTAGTCCTTTACGTCATAATCCGGGTTCAAAGGCAGTCCGGTCGTGGGGTCGCTGAGGTAGCTGCCCACCAGGCCTTCGTCCACGCCGCGCTGCGGAGGAAGGATGCCGGCGATGGGGTAGGTCGTCTCGCCGTCGAGGCTCGCAATCACCTGGTCGGAATACTCGGGGTTTTCGCTGATCGCCAGCAAGGGCACGACGGGTTGACCCGCGGTTTCTTCCGCCTCGAGGGACACGATCGGATACTCGCCCTCGGTGAAGATGCTGAACATCATCCGGCCGCTCTGTGCCGCGACCGACATGGCCGGCGAAAGCGAGGTGATGCCGCTTACACCCGTCTGCAGATGGGTGATGCGGAACGTGTCGCTCGTGCGCAGCTGATGGCGGTAGATATCCTTGAATCCGTCCTGATCCGAGATGAAAAACAGACTCTGGCCATCCGGCGAAAACTGCGGATTGTGGTGCAAGGCGCCCGGGAAGGGCACGATGGCCCGGGCCTCGCCGGAGGCGACATCGATCAGGCCTATGCGCATCTTGCCGTAGGAGAGCGTCTCGAAGTCCGTGCCGCCCTCCCCGCGGTCGGTGACAAACGCGAGTTGGGCGCCATCGGGCGACCAGGTGGGCTGGAGATCCGCATAGCGGTCGTCGGTGAGCTGGCGGACTTCCGTCGTTTCGAGGTCGAGCAGGTATAGGTCGCTCACGCCGCCGTCGATGCCGGTGAACGCAATCGTCGCGCCGTCGGGCGACCACGCCGTATTTTGCATGGCGCCCACGCCGGCCACGGTGATGCGGCGCTCGACCTTGCCGGAGTCGATGTCCAGGATCTGGATCTCGTTATCTCCATCGGAGAACACGATGAAGGCGAACTTCTTGCCGTCGGGGCTCCACGAGCCGGCGGAACTGATGAAGCGGATGTTGTCGAAATGGGAATCGTACGGCCCGTTTTTCAGCCGCTGGATGACCTCTCCGGTCTCGGCGTTGGCGATGAACAGGTTGATGTTGAACAGGTCGCGCTCGGAGATGAAGGCGACATACCGTCCGTCCGGGCTGGCCGTGGGCGCCAGGTTGATCCGGCCGCCGTCGCCGTCCTTGTCGAGCACCCGCCGGCCGATCGAGTCCGCCGGCGTCCGGTCCTCCACGAGGGGCAGATAGGCGTCCTTGACCGCCTGGATCCACTCGTTCGAGAGGCTGTCCGCCGTGATGCCCAGGGCATAGACAAACGCCGAGTCCAGGCCGGCGCGGCCGCCGAGCTTAAAGAGGCTGGTCACGGCCGTGTCGCCGTATTTGCCGCCGATATAGGCCATATAGGCCTGGCCGTAGCGGTACGGGAAGTACTTGTGGGGCTCACGGGTGAGTTGCTCGGCCGTCGGCAGGTCGTCGTTCATCGCCGCGTCGCGCAGCCACATAGCCGTGTGCGAATCCTCCCGGCCGACGGACAGGTATTCCGCCGTCCCCTCGATGATCCACAGGGGGAAGGCGCCGAGCGCGAACCGCGTGCTGTCCGTGGTGGCCAGGCCGATGTCGTACTGGAAGGAGTGCACCAGCTCGTGCCCGAGCACGTGGTCGGTCTCCGCATAAATACCCGTCAGTGGCATCACGACCCGCTCCTTGAGGGATTCGGTGACGCCGCCTGTCCCTTCGCCGAGTTGTCCGTTGATCGCGTTGGTCTGGTGGAAGTCCGCGTCGTTCGCGTAGAAGATGAGGGGTTTTTTCTCGTGGAACTCGCGCAGGAAGGTGCGCGAATGCCGCTGATACCAACGCTCCGCCATCATCGCCACGTCTCGTATGGCCTCTTCGGTCTCGTCGTAGAAGTAGATCTCGAAATGCTCGGTCTCGAAGACTTTGAACTTGAATTTGTCGTACTGGACTTTGTTTTTGCCAAAGTATTGCCCGTTCGCCGGCGCGACGAAGAGGCCCAGGAGCAGGAGGGCTACAACGGACAAACGACGAGTGGTGCGCATGATATCCGGCATCATATCCGAGAGAATGGTCTGCGAGGGCGTCTATCGTACAGAGCGTACAGGGAGTATACCGTCCAGCCGTGGGAAATACCTAACCGGAATCGTAGTACACCACCGTTTCGATCAGGTTGCACGATGGGCGCAGGCGTTTTTTTGGCAACAAGCGTGCCGCGCGAAACATCATCCGTGATGCACCCCGCGCACTGGGTGTGACTAACGGAGCGTCCTGTACCGTTTAATGTTCAACGTTCCTACGGTAAACGTCCAACGTTCTTACGTTCAACGGCACTTTTTTCGGTTCGAACGGTATCCGACCCATTCCCCTCCGCCCGTCCGCTACCCCGCCGATCATGGAAGAACAGCGTTTCCGCGTAAAGATGATTGTAGGCAGCATGCTCTTTATGCTGCTGGTGCTGGGCGTTCGCCTGGTGCAGCTACAATTGGTGGACGCCAACGCGTATTCCGGGGAGACGCAGAGCATCGCCGTTCGAGAAAAACGGCTGATCCCCGCCCGGGGCGCGATCATCGACCGCAACGGCCGGCTGATGGTAGATAACGAGTTTACCTACACCATCACCATCACCCCGCGGTTCTTCGACGAGTCACAGATCGGTTTGCTGGCCAACATCCTGGGCGTGGCGGACTCCACCGTCCAGAATCGCCTCGCCGAGGCCCGCGCCTGGAGCTCCTTCCGCCCGAGCCCCTCCTTCCGCGAGGTGCCCTTCGAGGTCTTCAGCCGGCTTCAGGAAAACGCCCACCGCCTCCCCGGCGTCTGGTATGACGAAACACAGAAACGCCGCTACATCACCTCGGCCCACGCGACGCACGTGCTGGGCTATACCCGTGAAATCACGCGCACCGAACTGGAACGCCGGCTCAATACGGACTACCGACAGGGCGACCTCATCGGTAAGTCGGGCCTGGAAAAAAGTTATGAAGAGATCCTCCGCGGCGATCTCGGCAGTGAGCTGCGCCTGGTAAACGTGCACGGCCTGGAAGTCGGCGGCTTCCGCGACGGCAGCGCGGACCTCCACCCCACCAGCGGGTACGACCTGCACCTGGCGCTCGACAGCCGGCTCCAGGCTTTCGCCGAGTCGCTCTTCGTCAACAAACGCGGCGCCGTCGTCGCCCTCGACCCGAACAATGGCGAGGTGCTGGCCATGGTCAGCATGCCGGATCTCGACCCGGACCTTTTTGCCCGCTCGATGTCGGCCGCGGATTGGCAGGGGCTCACCGCCAGTTCTTCAACGCCCCTCTTCAACCGGGCCACGATGAGCATGATGCCGCCGGGCTCCACCTGGAAGCCGTTTATGGCGCTCATGGCGCTCCAGGAAGGCCTCATCACGCCCGACCAGAAAGTCTACTGCGCCGGCGGCCACCCCATCGGCCGCGGCATCCGGTTTAAATGCCTCGGCGTGCACGGGTATGTCGATGTGCGCACGGCCATCCTCAAATCCTGCAACACGTTCTTTTTCGAGATGATGCGGCGGGCGGATGTGAATACCTTCCAGCGCTACGCGAACATGTTCGGTTTTGGCCTCCTGGCCTCGTCGGACATCGGGGAGCAGACGGTCGGCCTCATCCCGGACTCGGCCTATTACAACCGGGTCTATCCCCGGGGATGGACCGTCGGATACTCGATGAACCTGGGCATCGGGCAGGGCGATATGGGGGTCACGGCGATGCAGCTGGCCCGCTACGCCGGCGCGCTCGCCACGGGGGGCGTCGTGCAAGTACCCCACCTCGTTCGCCACCTCCACCACCCGGAAACGGACAGCCTGATCGTCCCCGACCTGCCGCCCCCGCAACAGGTGGCGGTGGATAGCGTGTATTTCGATATCGTGCGCAGTAGCATGCATCAGTTGATGGAGATCGGCTCTGGGCTCTACTTCCGGATTCCGGGAATATCCAGCGCCGGCAAGACCGGCACCGCCCAGGCGCCGGGTGAGCAAAAGTCCCACTCGCTCTTCATCATGTTCGCCCCCTACGAAGATCCGAAGGTGGCCATCGCAGTAATCGTGGAAAACGCCGGCGCGGGCGCCACGCAGGCCGGCCCGATCGCCAGCCTCATGGCCGAACTTTATCTGAAAGGCCGCGTGCCGGACGCCCCCGGCCGGCTCTGGCAAATGAATCGCCTCGTCAACGAACTCTCCAGCGACGATCTGTAGAGCGCATGCGCACCTGGCACCGCAACTTCGATATCGGACTGCTCCTCACCTGGGCAGGCCTCATTTGCGTGGGGCTGGTGGCCATCTACAGCTCTACCCGCGGTGGCGCGCAGGAATACCTGCTCGATAGCGTCCGTCTCAACTTCAACCGGCAACTGATCTGGAGCGTCATCTGCGCCATCGGCATCGGCGTCGCTCTGCTGCTGCCCGTTCGGTTTTATCTGACGATCGCCTACCCGTTTTACGGGCTCACGCTCCTTCTCCTGGTGGTTGCACTTTTCGCCGGCTACGAGGTCAACGGGGCCCGCTCGTGGCTTCGCATCGGCCCCGTGCAGTTCCAGGTGTCGGAGTTCGCCAAGATCGGCACCCTGCTCGCCGTTGCGCAACTGGCGGCGACCCGGCGGGTGGGCATTAGCCCCCTGCGGACAAGCATGTACATGATCCTCCTCGTCCTCGTCCCGGTGGTGCTGATCGTCCTGCAGAACGACACCGGCACGGCGCTCGTCTACCTGGCCATCATTCCGATGCTCCTGTATTGGAGTGGTCTCTCCCTCGCCCATGTCCTCCTGTTGATTGCCCCGGCGGTGTCCGGCTATCTCATCATCGTCTACCCGTCGGCCGCGTACGTCTTTCTCGCGATATTTGTGGTGGCGCTCCTCGCACGCCGGCGCGGCGCGGTGTCGGTCGGGATCGCTCTGCTAACGAACGGCGGGGTGATCGCGCTGATGACGTATGCGCTGGAGAGCGTCCTCAAACCACACCATGTCGCCCGCCTGTTGTCCTTCACCAATCCGGAGGCCATCGAGTACCGATATACGGTCGGCTTCCACCTCGTCCAGTCCAAGGCCGCTATCGGCTCCGGTGGGCTCTGGGGTAAAGGGTTCATGGAAGGGACCCAGACGCAGGGCGCCTATGTGCCCGAGCAGACGACTGACTTTGTTTTTAGTGTGATCGGGGAAGAATTCGGGTTCCTTGGCTCGCTTGTGGTGCTCCTGCTTTTTGGTTTTTTGTTGATGCGTCTCGTGATGATTGCCGGCCAGATCAAACATCCATTCGGGAATACGTTCGTCGTGGGAGTCGCCGCGTTTTATCTGGTGCATATTTTTTTGAATATCGGGATGACCACCGGCATGTTGCCGGTCATCGGCATTCCGTTGCCCTTCATCTCGTACGGAGGATCGGCGCTGATCACGGAGTCCATGATGCTTGCGATTGTACTGAACCTGTATATGCGGAGGGACGACTTCTCCATTTACGGCTACTGACATGGGCGGGCTCCCCCGGCACGATGGCGCAGAGGCGTTCCTGGCCTCTGCGGAGCGTCTCGGCGAGGCGGGTCCGGCCCTGCTCGGCCGCCTATTGCGAGCCGGCGACTATGCGGATCTCTTCCTCGAAGCATCGACCTATGCCGGTGCGACGCTCGTTGCTGGCAGGGTGCCCACCTGGCGAGAATCCTCGAACCGGGTGGAGGGCCTCGGGCTGAGAATCCTCCAGGGCCACCGACAGGCCTTCGCCTGCACGGCGGATCCCGATCCCGCCGGCTGGCAGGAAGCGGCTATCCGCGCCACCGAGTCCCTCCCCCAGATCTCCGTCGCCGCTCCCCGGCCCGCGCTTCAGGCACTCGTCACTACCCCGCTGACGCTGCCCGCCGATGCGCCGGAATTTCTCGCGCCGCTCGAAATCCGCGCCTTGCTCGAAGCCTACGCGGAGGCCGCCTTTTCCGCCGATGCCGGGGTGACACGCGTCGAGGCCGACTTCCGGAGCGTTACCCGCCGGACCGCGCTGGCCTCCAGCGAGGGGGCGTTTTATGCCCAGGCGGCGACACGGATCGAGATGCGCGTGAGCATCACCCTGGCGCCCGCCGGCCCTGCTCCGGGGTTTAGCCTGCGTGGTTCCTGCACCGGCTTTGGCCCGATCTTTCTCGAACGGCCGGAAGTCCTGGCCCGCGAAGCAGTCGACCATGCCCGTGCCCAGCGCGACGCCCGCTCCGCGACCGCCGGCCCTTGCCCGATCGTGCTTGCGGGAGGCTGGGGGGGCGTCGTCCTGCACGAGGCCATCGGTCACGCCCTCGAAGCCGACATCGCCGGCGATGGCGTCCTCGCCGGGCCTCGCCCGGTCGGCGTACGCCTCGCGCCTCCCGCCGTCACGCTGGTGGACGATCCGACAGCCAGCGGACGCCGGGGCTCCGCCCGCTTCGATGATGAAGGCGTCCCGACCACCCGCACCCTCCTCATCGACGCCGGCGTGCGTGTGGCCGTGCTGGCAGATCGCCTGTCCGCCGCACGCTGGGGGGTGCCCGTCACGGCCAGTGGGCGCCGCCAGGACTACCGCTGCTCGCCACAAACACGCATGAGCAACTTGTGCCTGTTACCGGGCGATACCCCCCCGGAAGATCTCTTTCACGGCATCGCACACGGCCTCTTCGTCCGCCGTCCCGGCGGCGGGCAGTACGATCCCCGGTCCGGCGCCTTCAGCGTGGACCTCGTCGAGGCCTACGCGATCGAAGACGGGCGCGTGACGGGCCCCGTGCGCGGCGGACGGCTGGCCGGCACCGGCCCGGCGATGCTCCAGGGCATCCGCGGCGTCGGCGATGCCATGGAGTGGGATGCCGGTCATGGGTATTGTGAGAAGAATGGGCAAATCGTGCCAGTCGGCACCGCCATGCCACCGATCCGCATCGATAACCTCGTGGTGGAGCCGGGGGGATGACGCCATTTCACAGCGTGGAGAACAACCACGGCGGATGGTCGATTAAACGGAGGTTGCCGGCGCGGATACGGACCTCCAGCGGCTTCGTGGGGCCGTCCTTGGGCCCTGCCCTCTCCGCCGCCGCTCCGGGTTCTCTCCGGCTTAATCCTATCTCTCTGCCCTTATCGTTATGCTGCGAGCCATTTCTGATTCCTTGTTCGATTTCCTCATCGACGCTTTCCCCGCCACCCGGCCCTTTTCGCGCGAGGATTTTGAACAGGATCCAATGCCCCCGCTCCTCGCGCACTTCCTGACGCAAACCCTGCATCATCGCCTCGATACCGAGGTTGAGCAGCTGCGCTCCGTCCGCTCGAACTGGTTCGACTATGAAAGCGAGGAAGTACAGCACGCCTACAAACAGCTGGTCGCCTCGCTCGCCAATGCCGCGATCATACCGGAAGAAGAATGGCGGGGCACACTGAAGCGTGCATCCAAGATGGTCCTGGCGCATCTGATCTTGCCGGCGCATACCCTGGTTGAGTTTGTATTTCGCGACGACGAGCGGCCGCTCATGGCGCCCGTCATCTACAAACAAATCGGCTATTTTGCGGCGTACCCGTATCTGCGCGAGGCGGTCGAAACGTTCATGGCGCGCAGAAATATGGACCAGATCGACCGAAACCGGTTTGCATCGCTGCTCGCCCAGATCGATCGACACATGACGGCCGAGTTCACGGCTGACGAGTGGCTCCGGCTGCTCCGCCCGTTGTTCGACCTCATGAATCGGATCCCTGAAACCCGCGGTCAGGGCGTGCCGATCGATCTACTCAGCATGTATTTCGGAGATAAGGACGCCTACGAGATTCAGGGGCGGCTCCAGGTGGAGAAAGAAGTGCGCCGCGTCACCAATCTGAATGAGGAAGCCCTACGGAAGGTGCTCGAAGGATCGGTAGAACCGTTCGAACAGCCGGCCTCTGCCACGCTATTTGCCGAGCCGGAGCGCACCGATGCCCCCGTCAGGGTGCCTCCACCGCCGGCGAAGCGGGAAGAACCCGGGTCACCGCCGCCGAGACGGGAAGAGCCCGTTCACCGCGCTCCCGTTGTCGAGAAGGCGCCCCAGGGCCCGACGCCCCTCTGGCAGCAGTTCCAGACGGCCCCGGCACGCCCCGCACCCGCGGCGTCACCTGCAGCGCCACCCGCTAGGCCGCCCGCTCCAGTAGAGCCGCCGAAGGCGGCCCCGCAGGATGCGGACCACGCCGTGCCCCTTTGGCGCAGGTTTCAGAAGCCGGCCGGGGCGCCCCAGCAGGTGTCCATGTCCGCGCCGCCGCCTCCCTTTTTGGGCCAACCCTCGCCGCCGTTTGTGCGTGAGAATGGGGCTCCTCCGGCTCCGCCCGAGCCCCGGCTTTCCGCGCCGCCCAGGTCGGCCCCGCCCGCCTATACGCCTACATTGCAGGATCTCGCCCAACTCGAACGCCACGTGATGGGCCAGCAGGGCATGGCGAACCGGAGCCTGTTCATCGAACACCTGTTCATGGGGTCGAGCGCGGATTATGCCCAGACACTCAACGAACTGCGCCATGTGCCGGACTGGGCGCAGGCCTCTCAGCTCATCGCCGATCGAGTATTCAAACGCCACCAGGTGAACATCTATAGTCCCGCAGCGCTCATGTTTACCGAGAGCGTCGAGGCCCAGTACCGTAAATCGCGCTAACGGAGCGATCATGCACGACAATACGTCTCGGTTGAAGGAGCTGGAGCGGCGTCGCGAGGATGCGCTCCTGGGCGGCGGAGCGGACCGCATTGCCCAGCAAAAAGCCAAAGGCAAACTCACGGCCCGCGAGCGGATCGATATCCTGCTGGATGAGGGGTCGTTTGAAGAACTGGGCGCCTTCGTCCTTCACGACGCCACGGACTTCGGGCTCGCCGGCAATCGGCCGGCCGGCGATGGCGTCGTCACCGGCTACGGACGAATCGACGGGCGGCTCGTGTATGTGTTCAGCCAGGACTTCACGGTGTTTGGCGGATCGCTCGGGCTCGCGCACGCCCGCAAGATCGTCAACATCCTGGACCTGGCGCTGGCCAACGGCGCGCCCGTCATCGGGATCAACGACTCCGGCGGCGCCCGCATCCAGGAGGGCGTCGTGTCACTCGGCGGGTATGCGGACATCTTCCTGCGGAATACGCTGGCCAGTGGGGTCGTCCCTCAGATCTCGGCCATCATGGGACCCTGCGCCGGCGGCGCCGTCTACAGCCCGGCCCTGACGGACTTCGTATTCATGGTCAAAAAGACGAGCTACATGTTCGTCACCGGCCCAAACGTCGTCAAAACGGTCACGCACGAAGAGGTGTCGAGCGAGGAACTCGGCGGGGCGGATACCCACGCCTCCCGAAGCGGCGTGGCCCACTTTGCCTGCGCAAACGATGTCGAATGCCTCCTGCATATCCGCACACTGATGGGGTACCTGCCCCAGAACTGCGACGAACAGGCGCCCGCCGTCGCCTCGAACGATCCCTCGGATCGGGCGCCGGCAGAGCTCGATACGATCATCCCGGACAGCCCCAATAAGCCGTACGACATCAAGGATGTGATCCGCGCCGTAGTGGACGCGGGCTCGTTTTACGAAGTTCACGAGGCCTTTGCGCAGAATATCGTGGTAGGCCTCGCGCGGCTGGGTGGGCGCTCCGTCGGCATCGTGGCCAACCAGCCTGCCGTGCTCGCCGGCGTGCTGGACATCGACTCGTCCCGCAAAGGCGCCCGCTTCGTGCGTTTCTGCGACGCGTTTAATATCCCGCTCGTCGTGTTCGAAGATGTGCCTGGCTTCCTGCCCGGCACCGATCAGGAGTGGCGCGGGATCATCCGCGACGGCGCCAAGCTGCTGTATGCGTTCTGCGAGGCGACAGTCCCTAAGATCACCGTCATCACCCGCAAAGCCTATGGCGGCGCCTACGACGTGATGAACTCGAAACACATCCGAGGCGATCTCAATTTTGCCTGGCCGAGCGCCGAAATCGCCGTCATGGGCCCCAAAGGAGCCGTAGAGATCATCTACCGGAAACAGATCCTCGCAGCGCCGGACCCCGCCAGGGCCGAGGAGACCTTTATCGCCGAATACCGGGACACCTTCGCCAATCCCTATGTCGCCGCCGGCAAGGGGTATGTGGATGATGTCATCAAGCCCAGTGAAACGCGATTCCGGCTCATCCGTGGGTTGGATATGCTGAAAAATAAAGCGGTCGCCAACCCCCGGCGTAAACACGGAAACATCCCGCTCTGATCGTAACCCTACGGGCCTCATGCGCCAGAGCGCGCTCGCGGCTTGAGCCGGCCGGGCTTGCAAAAGTAGGCGTTGTGGTTTATTCTTTGGCCACAGTTCCAAGTACCTGCCTTTTTTAAGGACACACCGTATTGGCGGGCGTAAAAAACGCATTCGTTCCTGGACGCACCACGTCCTCCAGACCTCCTGTACCCATGCAGCGTTTCGTCCAGCGAACCCTGGCCATCGCCCTGATGGTCATCCCCTCCGGCAGCATGCTGGCGCAGGATACCGATACCGGGTTTCTTCCCGAAATTGCCGCGTTGACCCGGCCCGCGATGGCCGGCGTGGAGCCGGTGCCGGCCGAGTCGGTTCCGTTTTATCAGGCGTCGCGGTATTTCCTGGATGAACCCGTCGCCGCACCGCTCGATAGCCTCGATGAAAAAAGCCGGCTGCGGCGGATGGCCGAACTCTACCGCTACCAGGGCGAACTACTCGCCGCTCAGGCCAGCGAGGACCACGAGGTCGTCGAAGCGCTCTTCGATCGCCTCCTGGGTGAAATCGCTGTGATCGCTCGCGCCCCCGACGCACTGGACAACCCGCGCTTCAAGGAACTCTACCGCAGCGTGATCACCGAATACGAAAGCTATTACGGCTTTCCGGACACGCTCTACATCCAGCAAGGGGACATTTTCACCTGGCGGGACCAGGCGTTTGAAACGCTGAGCGACGACGACCTTCCCCCCCTCGCGCGCATCGAACTACCCGAACTGGATGTCGCCGAAACCGAAATCAGCATGCAGGTCAACGAACACGTGCGCAAAAGCATGGTGTTCTTGCTGACGGAGCCCGAGCGGCACATCTACCACTGGCTCTCCCGCGCCGAAACGTATTTCCCGATGATCGAGAAAATCCTCGAGGAAGAAGGCGTTCCGGATGAGCTCAAGTATCTGGCGATGATCGAAAGCGGGCTCAACCCGCGCGCCAAAAGCTGGGCCCGCGCCGTGGGGATGTGGCAGTTCGTGAAAGCTACAGGGTATGCCTACGACCTTACCGCCAACGGATGGGTGGACGAACGGATGGACCCCGAAAAGGCCACTCGCGCCGCCGCCCGGCACCTGAAGGATCTGCATAAGATGTTTGGGGGCGACTGGCAACTCGCCCTCGCCGGCTACAATTACAGCCCCGGCAAACTCCGTCGCCATTTGCGTCAGGCGGAAGCGACGCTCGGGCGGCCGGCGACCTTTTGGGATGTCATCACCAAGATCCCGCGCGAGACCCGTAACTACGTCCCCATGTTCATCGCTACCGCGCTTCTAGCCTCGAACCCGGACGCGTACGGACTGGAACAGGGGGTCGAGCCGGGGCAGAGCTACCAGTATGATCTGGTGCCCGTCCAGGGCTCCCTGGCGCTGGATCTGGTCGCGGAACTCGCCCAGACCGAGGTCCAAGCGATCAAGGCGCTGAACCCGGAACTGCTTGGCAACACCCTGCCACCTTCGCAGAGCCCCTATTTCTTGCGCCTACCGCTGCATAGCTACGATCGGTTTGCAGAAGGCTACCGGCAACTTCCCACGGCCACGAGGCGGACGGCGAGCCAGCACGTCGTCCGACAGGGCGAAACCATCGGTCAGATTGCCCGCCGCTACGGGGTGAATGTCTCGGCGCTGATGCGAAATAACGGGCTACACAGCACCACGATTCGGCTCGGGCAGACCCTCCTCGTGCCGGCGACCGATTACTCTGGCGGCCTCCAACTGGGCGAAGCCCGCCCGATGCGCGTGCAGTACGGCATGCGCTCCGTCCGCGTTATCACGCCGCGTATTTCTGAACCGCTCGATGCGAGCCGCATGATCGCAGAGGCCACGGCCGATGCCCGCACCGCGCGGATGGCGCTCCTCGGCCAGGTTGAGGCTGAAGCCCTCGCCCGCGAGCAGGCCGCCGCAGGAGCCTCCGCCACGCCCGCCGCCGAGAATCAAACCGATAAAAAACCGGCCGAACCCCCCAGCAGGGTCGTATACCGTGTACGCCGGGGTGATACCCTGATCGGGATTGCAAAGCAATACAGCGTCACGGTTACCCAATTACGAAGCTGGAACAGCATCCGAAGCAACCTGCTTCAGATCGGCCAGCGCCTCACCATTTACCCTCCGACCGCTCCTTGATAATTTTCCTTACGTAATCGCGCAGATTGGTAGGGTCTTTGTGTTGATTTTTGGGGCGATCATTTATCGCAACGGACCATGTCAACACAATGAGGCAGAGTATGACGACGCAGACGAACAACGTGATGGGACAGCTGAAAGATAAACTCCTTTCCGCCTCCCAGGATGATATCAAGCGCCTCGTGAACGAGGCCCAGACCGAAGCCCTCGAAGAGGCGAAGTCGCTCCTCAAAGAGCGCATGCTGGAAGCAATCCTCAAAGACGCCATCTCCAAGGTAAACCGGCTGAACCCGGAACCCTCCGTACTCATCGTCGACGAGCACAGCGAGAATTAAGGGCCGGCTCACCTCCATCCGAACAGGGTGCAGCCGTCGCTTTCAAACTTGGAGCGCCTGGTTCAGGACGGTACCGCATTTGCAGAGTCGTTCTCGCAGGCCGCCGGCGCGATTCTGCGCCTGATTGGCGGCCTGTGACCTGGTCGCCCGGGAAGGAATCACCACGCCGTCGGCATTTCCTTCCCCGATCAGACCCTCGCCACGCGGGCACGTGTAAAGAAAAATAGAGACTAATCACGCTGTGCCGGCCAAGCGTAACGAGGTACTGGAACACGGCCCGGATGGCGTACTGCTATCGTTGATTTGCTATTGGAAGCCGTCCCCCCTCTTTCAGGTGGACACTGAGAGGCGATGGGTCCATGAAGCACATAGTACCCGTAGGTGACTTACCACGTTTTAGCGATCAACCACAAGGGTATACTCCCATGAACAATCAGACCACGCAGCTCATCGAGCAACTGAAGGATAAACTCGTTAAAGCATCCGATGAGTTGATCATCCGCATGATTCAGGAGGCCCGAGACGAGGCGCTCGTCGAAGCCAAGGCCATGTTAAAGGAGCGCATGCTCCAGGCAATCCTTGAAAGTGCGGCCGAAGACCAGGCCCCGCTGTCCAAGAGTCAGAAGCCGCAGCCCTCGGGTGGCACCTGGTTCCAGCCCCAACCTTCGATGTAATAGCCGCGGGTCAAAGGCTCACTTTCTGTGGTTGGAATATGGCAAAGCTAGACACGCTCGAGATCGCCCATCGCTTCCAGCATCGATTCGTCTCGACGTATGCGGAGGAGATCCGGCGCGTCGTCGAGGCGGCACGCGACGAGGCGGTTGGCGATGCCCGGGCTATCATCCGACACCACACTCTGGAGCAACTGCTCGCGGAAATCGCAGACGAGTCGGCGGGCGCCGACCAGGCCACCCCCCCGCAACCGGTCCAGGTCCGCCGACCCGATGACGAACTCGGTCGCCGGGTCGTCGTCGAGCTCCACGGGATGCGCGGCCAGATCGCGCGCAACGAGGAGGCCCTTCTCCGTATCAAACCAGCGAACG